>JBGAWX010000079.1:0-12541 GCA_044227375.1 Saprospiraceae bacterium | reverse complement strand
ATCTGTGGCTGTTACAGTATAGGTGCCTGCTCCCAATCCGTTAATCGTTGAACTGGTTCCTCCGCCTGGTGACCATGAGTAGTGAAAGGGTCCAGTTCCGCTGGCAAGCACTGTAGCCGTTCCATTTACCGGAGAAGCACATGCTGATGGAGTAGCACTTGCAGTAGCTGATATATTCGGAACATAAATATCATAGGAATAAGTCTGGAAGCCTGCGCTTGGACAATTATTATCCTGAACCGTTACGGTAAAAGTATAAGGTTGAGGACGGGCGTCTGCAATGCCTGGAGTCCAGGTAAATGTTCCGGTAGGAAACTGAGATCCAGTACTAGTGAAAGAAGCACCTGCAATCGCGTTGTTCCAGTTCATCGTTACAGTTTGAGCCGCGTTACCGTCTGTTGAATTTATATTAAAAGAAAGTGGACGTCCCGGACATGCAACAATGCTGAAATTATTTGTACCGTTAATTCCTGTTGCTGTAGGAAGAATGTTGGAACATGCCTGAGTCCAGATTTGCATATCACGAATGACAGATCCAACGAGTACGCCATTTCTGTATTCTCTGACAATGATGGCCATTACACCAACTTCATTTTGTGTCGGAGTAAGAGTGATATCACCCGAAGCATCAAGGGTGATTGCCGGTGAGGAGGAAATAGGGTTGTTAACATTGTAACCGGATGCAAAAGTCACATTGGTATTTGCCGCTGATCTGGGTGTTATGAAAGAATACGTAATTGAATCACCATCCGTCTCAAATGCACCATGGTTGTAGTGAAACGTCTGTCCAATACACAAAAACGAAATTGGAATGTTAGAGAAAATGGGTGATGAGTTGTTCGGTGCTGCAACGTTGTTCAGTGTTGCTTCCACATACAATGCAGGTACACCTGTACAATTCGGAGGCGTGTAGGACAAAGTAGTAATCGCGCAATTCCTGCAACAAATGGAATAACCAAAACGCCAATCTGTGCATTGAGCCGGCAATGTTACTGTTCCTGTGTATTCATACTTTTGAATTCCCGGATTGGAACCGCCGCTACAAGTTGTAAGTCCGGGTGTACAGGGATGTGTAATTTCCTGACCGGTTCCTGCAAGTTTGTTTAACGTAACACTAAGATTGTAATTACAAGATACAGATGAGTAAGAAACTGAAACATTATTCGGTGCACTCACACCCGAACAATCCCTGTAAAGTGTTAAGTCCAGTGTATAGGTATTTCCACTCACCCAGGTATACGTAATATCCGCTCCGCTGATGTGAGTAGCGGAGGTCGTTGCCGGAAGCAGGAATAAATACAAAAGCAAAACACCCAGGCCCGTGAGTCTGGATTTGAAAAACTTATATTTTCCTCTCAGCGTAAAATTGTTCATGGATGAATAGATCTTCTTTCGGAATGAAATTCAGGAAACAATACAATTCCAACAGGAAATACCTGTCCATAGTATATATGTATCAGACGAAGGATATCAATCAATGTTGGGGCAATTCTTGCTAAAAACTGTCGACAAACAATGGACTACGAATTGTTAAAATAAATTACCGATAAGATTTGGCATGACGACTCAATTCAGGATTCTTAAAAAACCGCTCAATTAAAAAAAGAAATCCGGCACTTATTCCATATTATGGAATTCCGGCAATTACAATGGAAATAAATGTTTTCAGAAATTGTCCAATTACATCTATTCCTTACACTTTTAAAAGACTGGAAATGTGTTAAAATTCGCTCTTTTCCAAAAATAACTTTGAATTTTAAAAAGCCTGAAAAATTAAGCAACCATCCTCTCCTATTGAAATGAACCAGAAATCCAGAACTGTTTTAATTCAAAATACCCTTTTGTTCAATGATCTGAATGAACTTTCTTGTCCGGATATCTCTGCCATCACCATTCAAATGATATACTGTATCAAAAAATAAGGAATCATTCATTACAAAATCTTCAGGATCATTAAGAACAGGAATACTAAGTTTCGATGAAAGTGTATTTGCATAGTGACGGATCACTTCTGCGTTGTTACGAAAAACAGATTCGGGAAAATTCGGATATACAAAATACATTTTTACTCCCGCCCTTAGTGCTTCATCATAAAGGGAATTCAGCAATGCAATTCCTTCATATTCCGAGTATCTGAATTTATCAATATCCTCTGCCCGTATTGAACTTGGCTGATCAAGCTGGCAAAAGACATCCCCGTATTCATTAAAACAGTCTCTTCGGTAAACAGTAGAATTATTCTCGGCGAATGATTCGGTCGATGAAGGATTTAGTAGTTTATTTTTTAGAAAAAAGAAATTATCTCGCATTGCTGTTCGCTTGCGTTCCATATAATAATTCAAATCTCCCAGATTGCTACCCTCAAAAAACTTCCCGGCTTCAGGGAAATATTCCTTTGCCTTTTTTTTCAATTGATAATCCCCGTCTATTAGCATAAAATACTCCAATGAAATGAAGACGACATCTCCCTTCCTCATTTCGGATTTCAATTCATTCAAAATAAATTCTAACCCAAGACCGGCGTGCAATGACATATTGCAAACGGGCATCTTCAATTGAGATTCAATCAACTTACTGTCTATCCCGAAAGCCAGGTTGGACCCGCCTGCGAGGATAATTCTTGGTGATGAAATACTCTTCAGTCTGGCGTGTTTATCGATGATAGAAGCAAGATAATCTGAAGGATCTTTGTCACCGATTCGAATACCGCAAACAACAATTGTCAGCAAAGCCAACAAAATAAAAGCGGTTGTTTTCAAATAAAATCGGCGCATATCTTCAGAACTGAAAGTAAATGAATGGTTGATTCTCCACGGGCTTCAACATAAAGATCAAAAGGAAGAGCAAATAGTAGAAGGTCCAGCGATAGAATGGATTCCAATTGAGCCCTAACTTCTCGATAGCATAAGCATCTCTTCTTCCGTTCCATTCCATGATTACGAAGAGGATGATCAGTAGAATCGGAGTTCGGGGTAAGAGTTCAGGACTATTAAACAAGGAAACTGAAAATATTTCTGAGACAATCGCGAATGCCTGTGTGGTACTTTCCGCACGGAAAAATATCCATGCAAAAGTGGTCAAAGCAAATGTGCCAAGTATGTTAAGCAAATCCCTTGCTCCCGGAAATATTTTATCACCGGCAACAATTGTCAAATGACTTCTGTTTCTTTTTAATAAAATGAGTGGCAACATATACAATGCATTCAACAAACCCCAAATAACAAATGTCCAGTTGGCGCCATGCCAAAAACCGCTCACCAGGAAAATGATAAATGTATTCCGTATCGCCATTAACATTCCACCACGACTTCCGCCAAGAGGAATGTACAGGTAATCCCTGAACCATGTCGTAAGCGATATGTGCCAGCGTCGCCAGAACTCAGCGATGTCTCTGGCAAAATATGGGAAAGAAAAATTTCTAAGCAGCTCTATACCAAATAATCTTGCTGTTCCCAATGCGATATCAGAATAACCGGAAAAGTCTCCATAAATCTGAAACGCAAAAAATACGGCTCCCAAAACCAATGTGCTTCCCGAATAATCACCGGAATGATTAAAAATAAGATTTGCATAATTCGCGCAGTTGTCGGCGATGACTACTTTCTTAAAAAGCCCCCATAAAATCTGTCTCAATCCATCAAATGCTTTTTGCTCACTAAAAACTCTTGGCTTTTCTATTTGTGGCAAAAGATGTGTAGCACGCTCAATCGGACCTGCGACCAGTAAAGGAAAAAATCCAACGAAGAGAGAATAATTCACGACGCTTTCGCAAGGATTTATTTTCCTGTTATAAATGTCAAAGACATACGATAAACCATGAAAGGTATAGAATGAAATTCCAACCGGCAGAATAATATTTAATGTACTCAAGTGAACAGAACTTCCAAAAGAATGCAACAGTGTGGCGAAGTTTTCAATGAAAAAATTAAAATATTTGAAAAGCCCCAGGAACCCAAGATTAATAAGAACACTTACAGCCAACCATCCGCGACGTTTTCCCCTGTGATCACTCTCGTGAATTTTTTTTCCGGTAAAATAATCGAGTGCTGTAGAAAATGCCAGCAGAAATAAAAATCTCCAATCCCAACATGCGTAGAAGAAGTAACTGGCAGATAGAAGAGCAAGATTTTGAAGACGCAGGGACTTCCCCGGAATCAGACTATAAAGAATGAAAAGTATGGGAAGAAAAATTGCAAAATCCAGTGAGTTAAACAGCATGTTTTAACCTTTGGTCTCAATGAAAATAGTTCCCGTATTCCGGATGCAAATTAGTTAAGAAATCAAGGTAGTAATTCCACAAAATACCGGAAACCAATATGACTTGCCGGAGCATCCATTACACCTTTCGCATCCAGAGGCAAAGCAACTTCAGTATCAATAAAGCCACCACCCTTAGTGAAGCCTTTGGTGGAAATCATTTCCGCGGCGTTGCCTGCCATATTATATGTTCCAAATGAACAAGGCCAGTAAGATTTTACCGGAGCCAGCATGAGAATATCTCCGGGGTCCGGCATATTGGGATCGCTCGGAGCAGCCAAATCCGTACGCTTATAATTCGCCATTTGTATTCCGTTCTTGTTCTTTAATCCGGCACCGGTAGGATAAACGGCTTCAGCATTTTTTCCTTTTGCAGCTTTCACCCATTCTTCTTCATTGGGAAGCCGTATTTTGACATTTTTATATTTTCTCTCGGGAAAACTGTTATACTTCTCAGTAAGCCATTCACAAAATAAAACCGCTCCCTCATAGGAAATGTTCACCACAGGAAAATCATCATACTTTTTATCCCGATGATAAAATTTAGCGAATGGCGCAATATATACCGGTGGCTTTAGCCAATTCGAGGAATCCACAGAAGCTATTTTCAAGTCCTCCTTTTTCCTGTTCTTGGACAAATCCGAAAGGAATTGATTATACAACCAGTTATTAACTTCAAACTTCCCGACCAATAAGGTTTCGGAAACTTTACTTACAGACTTCTCAATATAAACAGCATCCAATGTCGGTCTATCCTTCTGAGCGGAAACCGTAGTGAAAACAATGAATAATAATAAGAATACCAGAGTTTTTTTAATCATCTGCCGGGAATAACAGTTTTATCGCGCCAATGTAAGCAACGAATCACCTATAGCAAACATAAGAAAGTACGAGAAATTTCAAACTCTTTCGAAAACTATTTTCTTAACATAGTTTATAAACATCCAGGAAAAACAGAACTCCGGGATGTTGACCTTTATGGATCATTCATACTGATATGGCTCCTGATCGGAAATCATTTGTCTGATATTCTCCAAAACTCTCTTCATATATGTTCTCCAGAAAGTTTTAGCGAATAACCAATTGAGTGGATAAAGCAATGCAATATCTGAATGTAAGGTATATGTGTACTCAATTTGAATTATCTCTTTCCTCAATTCCGTCGTTTTCCACTCTCCAACAAATTTTGAAAACCCCAACATCCAGGATTGAAATTCACTCACTTCAATTTTCCAGTATTGATCATCAATCCGCTCCAGCACTTTATCGACAGAAGCCCAGCCTCCCTTTTGAGTCCATGATTTCGCTACAAATACCTTCTTGCTTGAGCCCGGCTTACCCCAGTTTTCATCACCGGTGCAATGTGTAACCTTTGGCATAACTCCAAATCCAGTGTGAACCTTTGTCACATCACAAAGCATTGGTGTCTTAAATGCTCTTTCCAACGAACAATAATAAATGGTTTTTTCTATGACTTTTACCTGCATACGTTGTAAGATTTAAATACCAATGAATAAGTTTTTAAACTTCCAATATTTGTTCCTCTAAAGTGTTAACCTGACAATTTACAAACATTACCAATACTTTTCAGGATTCTCGATATCTATTTTGAATTTATATCCACAATCAAGGCATTTGCATCTTTTAAAATTATACGGATTAGGTAGCCTCAAAACAAAAACGGAGAAAAAATAATCGTTCCAACTCAGGTAGAGTTTACTCGTATTCTCAGAGCCACATGCCGGACATTTATATTTCGTTTCCTCCATAGCTTTGAGCTCATTTGCATTTCTTCAAATACAAACGAAAATTATACTCCCCAATGATCCCAAAATACTTAATAAGCATATTACACCCATCTCCTCACTTTTTTGCAAAATTGAACATACTCAGCACCAAAATCCTTTTTCAAACGAGGTTCTTCGAAGTATACGATGAAGAGATGAAAAACCAAAAATATTAAAATGGAATAAATCCATAACCTTTCAGAATGAAAAAAGACAGCTTCACCAACCAGCATCAATATCACTCCAACATACATTGGATTACGCGAATATTTGTATAAGCCGGCAATGACCAGTTTTTTGGTTGGATCTGCGGGCGACAAAGTTCCCTTACCATAAATAGCAAAATTAAGGATACAACTCATCATTACCAGAAATCCGAATACACAAAGAATCAGACCTGTGTATTGCAAAAGTTGAAAGGATCGCAGAATTTTTTCTTTCTCATCCACCCTTAGCAACAAATAAGGTACCAGACCTGCCACAACCCCGGGCTGCAGGATTGTAAAAAACAAATTCCGTAAATAGAGCGAAATCATTTAAAGAACCCGGAATTAAAACACCGCTAAATCAACCCAATAACTCTATAACCTAATAACTCAATAACCTAATAACCTAATAACTAAATATCAATCTCAATGATCACTTTTCGATTTCGATATCATATTTATCCAGCAACCCAATCAAAAATTGACGCGCTCAGATCACAATCGCTGAAATCAACTTCTGTCAATTTAGAATTTCGAAAATTTGTTTTCTTAATCTTTGCTTTGTAAAAAGAAGAATGATCCAGAATGCATCCGTCAAATTGAAACGAAAGGCCAAATTCCTGGCAATTTGTAAATAGTAAACCCAATAGTTTGCAATCACGAAATTTTACATTGCCAAAAGCAGTTCTGTCAATTTTCGCTAAACTCAGGTTGCATCCGGAAAATTCGCATTCCAGAAATTTTACATCTTTCAAATCTGCATTTGAAAAGTCGCAATCGATAAACCGACAATTTTCATATTCGCCCTTTGCGAATGGAGAAATCGCGTAGGACTCCTTTTCAAATGTTTTATCTTCAATGTAAACCTGATTCATTTATATGTTTCTTGAAATACCAATTGGTTGATTCTGGTCTGAGCTACATAAATCCTTGCTGAATAAATTAAGTAAATTAAAACTAAGTTCCGGGAAATTGGTCCATGCCTAAATGCAAAAGTCGATATTAAATTCTACCAAGAGCCGATTCCTTTTCCATTGCTCTTCTCCATGCCGCCAGCTGACCCAAATGCATCGCTTCATGGTTGATACACATGAAGACCACCAGATCATAAACCGTTGGCATAAATTTACTGAATCTCCACTTTATTGGTTCTGAGAATTTGTTTATATCGAGAGTATGTAATAATGATTTCACTTTTGAGTGTTGATGTTCAAGTTCCTCCAGCAACATTGTTTTACCCGGATATTTACCTGAATCAGGATCAGGCTTCCTGGAATCGCCCGGACCATTTCGCGAAAATAGTTCCTTCCAGCTCTCAGGCATTTCAAAAGCAGCTCCAAGATCTTCCGCAAGCATTGCGCTTCCCGAAACCAGATGTCCAAGTGTGAAAGCGGGATGATTCTCAAGTCCGGTAGACGGTATCATCGTCATTTCCTCTTTTGAGAGATCCTGAACCAGCTCTTTTGCGTAAAGAAGATTGAAATCGTATTGATGAATGATGTGTGCTATATTCATTCACAAGTATATTAAATAGATTTAGTATACAACCTGATATGAGTGTTAAGAAACAATCCCATTCTATCCCGCTTTTGGATAGCCTACAAGATATGTAACATTCATAAAATATTTATTCCGCAATTTACCGGCTTCCCAATAATACGAATCATTATTTACAGATTTCGCAATTTCCAGAAGGTCCTTTGGTTCATATAACCTCATAATCGAAACAATTCCATCCCATACGGTACACAATGGAATCAGCGGGAGGATATAAGTATAAATGATTCTTGAAAACCTGAAGGGTCTGAAAAATGGTGTGAAAAGAAAAAAAGCAATCGGGTGAAAAATCAAAATGCCAAGCATCGTAAATACATTTTTATCTCCGCCATCGAATATTCCAATTCCACGTCTTGATTCTACCACATTTTTTAAAACAGTTCTCGTTGCATCTTTATCAAAATGATGTATCCCTGAGAAAATAGTCCTGAACCCTTTTATACTCTGTGGAACATTTCCGGCATCGACAGAGTATTCAATAAAATTTAAGCCTCCACCTGACTTACTTTGTAAAAATTTAAATGCACTTACATTCGGAAATTTGTCAGTGAGTGTAATTTTTACTGTATCCTGCCTGCCATGATTAAGCTGCTTTCCAATTTTTTGAATTGTGCCACCTCCACCAGAGCATAAATCAACGAGATTTGTATCGCCTGTTTTTTTGATCGCTTCCTTTAATACAGGTATTACTGGGGAATAAAAATTGCTTACAGTAAGAAAATAACGCAGATAATCAGTCATACCCTCACGGATGCTGTCCGGAAACCAGGGTAAATCTTCAAATTCAAAAAGTATGCGTTTGGCCACTTTCTGCTCAGGATTTGGAAAATCGCAAATACCGTTTATTTGACAGTCTGCTTTTGATCCAGCAATTTAAAATACGTAAGAACAAATTTATCATTCACAACTTCTCCCTGAACTTCTGCAAAACGAATCGCTTCACAAAAACCATCTTTCCCATGAGCATCTCCGTGTGAATCAATATCTGTTCCCTTTACAAAATAAGCCTTACCATCAATTCGCACAGCAAGACTACAACCTTTTCCTTTTAAGCCAAACTGACACTGCCCACAGGACGCTTCTACAGTCTGAATTTTTTTTGTTGAATCCGGTTTACTTATGTCCTGAGCTTTTACATGAATCAGGTTCATCGTAAACAGAATTATGAGTATTATGTATTTCATGAGTTTGTCTTTCAATCTAAATGTACATTAAAAATCAGAATTAGACTTGATCTTTTCCCAAAAATATTTAGTCAGATACTCTGTTTCTTTTCTTCAAATAATAATGCCAGAAAAAATAAGACGCAAGAGACCGATATGGTTTCCACTTTTCCGAGAGTTTTAAAATTTCTTCCTTAGAATGAACATCGTAGAATTCCTTTACCGTATTCACAACCGCTATATCGCCCACCGGGAAAATATCTTTTGATTGCATACAAAACATCAAATAAATATCACTCGTCCACACTCCTATCCCTTTGATTTTTGTCAATTGCTCGCGGATTTCAATTTCTTCTAATTCCGACAATCCATCCAGATCGATTTGCTTGTTCAGGATAGAAGTGGAAAGCTCACGGAGATATTTTGCTTTTTGCCTGCTGATCTGACATTCTCTCATTTCAACATCACTAAGTTTTAGAATACGTGATGGTGTAAATTCCCCAATGTAATTATTCAGCTTCTGAAAATGTGCGTTTGCGGATGCAAGACTGACTTGTTGTTCCAGGATAATTTTGGATAATGAAACAAAACCCGGCGGTCTGGACCAATTTGGCGGAGAACCATATTGTTCTTGGATCAGAGCAAAAATCTTGTCCCGTTCAATTAGCTTACTGATGGCTCGAGAATTAACAATTTGAGTCATTTATTTATTGGAACACATAGTACCATTGCATATTTTGAAATTTTATTGTTTCACAAATCTATAATTGTAATTGCTTTCACCCTGTCTGATATGTAAAACATAAACCCCTTTACTCAAACCGGACACATCAATTTTTGTCTTACCCTGAACACTGTATATTATTTCACCAATAGAATTTGATATTTCCATTTCGCATTCCAATGGATTATTTGAAAGAATATTCAATTCATACCCGGTTGGATTTGGAAATACTATTAATGAAGATTGACCATTAGTAAAGGAAGGAACTGTATTAAATGGCATAATTAGTTCAATCTTATGTGTACCTGCAGACACTGGAACAGTTGTTTCCAGCACACCAACACTATCACTCAGGCCGGTAGATACAACTACATTATCAATCAACACATCATACTGCTGTGAAGGAACCAGGTCAGCACCAAAAATTCCGACTATTCTACCGCCGGCAACATTATCCATGACCTGGTAAATGGCATTTGTATCGCCAACCGCATTAAAAAAGAATAGCGTATTGAGCCAATCCACTCCAACAGTATACTGATTTTGTTGCCCGATGCCCCCGGCAATTGAGACATTAGTACTGTCGCCAATACTTATAGTATGCAGAAATATCAAACTATCAACGACGCTAGTCGGAGCAACTTCTATTCTCCATGCTCCAGGGGTTGTGTGAATGGTATCAGGAACTACAGAGACAGGATAATTTATTCCATCAACATAAAACTCATAACCGGTGCCACCAATCTTAGTAATCACTGATTGAAGTGGTAATAATGTTCTTACAGCGACATTTCCGTTTCCGTTACTTTGAAAGACATCAGAACCGTCAAATGACTCTATATGTCCGGGGACCTCAGTACTCAAAATATTTCCGCTGACAGTCGGTTCCTTTTGAAAATGCAAAACAAATTTCGCATCGCGTTGTTGTAATGCTGTATTTTTCAAACGTACATGATCCAGAACGATTACCTGATCGGGTTTATAAAACAACACTCTTCTCCGAAATCGATCTAATTTTGCATTATCATAACTTTGTTCAGCATCCGAAATAGTGTAACAGTAATTTGTTCCTGCTCCCCACAATACCCATCTTCCTTTCTGTGCATTGGATGCAAAAATATCATTGTAATTCATCAACGTTGGAGATTCATTTTGTCCGCCATCGTTACTCACATTAACTCCCCAATTGGTATAATTATCAAGCGAATCATAAACACAAATACTGTTGTGCGCAATTGTGCGCATGTAATAGTTAATATAGTGTGCATTGCCATAAGACCAATACCATCCTGAGTTATTAATCTGAGGAGCATTTTTGTAAATACAGAATGAATTATTATCCCGATGTTCATGTCCGGCTTTTTTCGTTGGCGCATCGTAAACCCAAACAAGGGTTGCAGTGTCACTCCAGTCGGTTCGCGAAACAGAAAGCCCGGTTTTATCACTGAACCAGTCATGGGCTATGTCGGGCTTAGTAACTACCGGGGCATTAAAATCATAATACATGAGTTTTTGAAACAATGGCCAGGTCCAGGAAATGTTAGCTGGCGAAGAATAATATTGCGCCAGCCACAAACTTCGCGGATCATTGTAAATTTGTGCATGACGATAAATTACACGATCGCCCTGCTCATTTGTATAGCCATCACCCCAGTTAATAGTATAGCCGTCAGGTTGCAAAAAATACCAGTATTGATTAATACTATTATGAATCCATGGTAAATCAGAATAAAAGCTTTTACCTGTAGCTATTCGCATGTTCTCAAAAAACTGAAACTCATCCACCAAACTCCACATAGAATAAGCGGCTGTCCAGTTCCAGCCCCCATCATCGTCACGGTAGTAACCGGCGACAGGAAGAATTTCATTCACCGCTTTATCATAAGTTATCTCATACCATCGTCTGACAGAATCCTGTTGCACGACAGTGAGTCCGTCAGCCGAATCAAGAACGAGTGCATATTGATTTGCATAATATACATTCCAGATGTTGTGGCCGGTCACATAAGCTGTACCCGCGGAAGTAAGAATGTAATTATTCATAAAATAACTCTCTATTTTATAAAGGTTTTGAGCAAGGTGCTGTCGCATTGACACAGGGAGTGAATCATAACACCAATCGAAAAGCATACCGCCGACATCTGCGATATTCCGAATCAACGTTTCATTTGTGTACCAGTCGTAATTACTGAAATTAATGGTGTCCAATTTGTTATTGATCTGTGTGATTAAAAATCGACAACGCTTCAGTGCTATTGAATCGCCGCTGATTTTATACAAAGCAGATACAAACTGACCTTGCGCCTGCGCCCATTGTGAACTAAAATCCCAGGTCCAAAGTGTAGAATCAGCACCTAGTAAATAAAGCTGGGGATCGTTGTACCAATTATTTAAAACAGCATTATTAAAGCTTGTGAAGGTTGCACCACAATTCCCGGAACTTATGTTATTGTGCAAATATGCAAACCGTGCGGAATCAATATAAATTCTGGGGCGATTGAAATGAATGTCAGGATATACATGCGCATTTGCGGTAGAACACATGAAATAAAATAAAATGTGTAACAATAATTTTTTCATGTGTTTCTGAAGCAAAATACTCTTTATCAATTTCCTTAGCACATCTATAAACAGAATTTGGAATGATGTCGTAATAATTATTTCAAAATCACTTTCCCATTTCCAATTTCATTTCCATCAGAACTTACTTTGTAAAAATATACTCCTGATGCATGATTTGAAATATCAATTGAGTTACTTCCACCGACAAGTTTGGCTGAATAAATCATTTTCCCAAACACATCGAAAATGTTTAATTCACTTCCCTGCCTTGTATGCTGAACGGAG
>JBGAWX010000078.1:0-12561 GCA_044227375.1 Saprospiraceae bacterium | reverse complement strand
AATTTAGTTTCTGTTTCGGCAAACATTTCAATTTTCTCCTGTCCCTCTCCTTGTAAGAAAAGTTTATCTTGCTCTTTGGTTATAGAAAAGGTCATTATAGATGGAATTTCATATTCACCAGCATAAGTTGCCAATATCTTTTCATCGACTTTTATTCCGTTTGAATCAGGGATGGGTTTATTGGTTTTATTCCAAACTTCGTTTCCGGTAATTTTTTTACTTATTAATTTTTCAATTGCTCCTTTTTTATTTCTTAAAAATTCCATCGTTAGCTTTGCATCATCAGAGAAAAACATATCTTTTTGATACGCTTTAAGATTGGACTTTGGACCTCTGCCAAGCTGAGAAAACAATTTATTTTCTGAGACCGTAATGATTCGTTGCAAACCTTTTTCATTTTCATAAACGCCTTCGTATCCTTTTAAAATCACAGCAGATACCGGGATCTCTTGGTATTCGTAAGGTTTTCCGCTGGCAAGGGCTGCCATCCAAAAAGTAATCTCCTTTGGATAATTGCAGTCGCAATTAGTAAAAATGGTTACAAAAACATCTTCTTTGGGCAAATAAATTTCTGTGTTTCCAAAACCTTCGATACCACCGCCATGCCAGATAGATGGGCTTTCATAAACGTAACCCAATTTCCAGCCATAGCCGTAATCAATTTCTTTTCCATCTTTTAATTTATACTTTGTAATGGCTTTATCAAGCGTTTCTTTCTTAACCAATTTATAGGAATGAACAGCCTGGTGCCATTTGAATAAATCTCCCACAGTGGATTGTATTGCACCTGCTGAGAAAATAATTGTTGGGTTCAATGACCGGCTATTTACAAGACCATACTCACCATAACTATAAGCGCCCACTCTGTTTTTGATGACCTTTATGTCATTAGCGTAAAGTGAATTGGTCATTTCAAAAGGCTTGAAAAAATTTTCTTCAAGGTATTCCGAATATGGTTTCCCCGTAATTT
The DNA here is from genome assembly GCA_044227375.1 of Saprospiraceae bacterium. GTDB lineage: Bacteria > Bacteroidota > Bacteroidia > Chitinophagales > Saprospiraceae > Vicinibacter. The sequence continues at coordinate 11,591 of JBGAWX010000078.1, read as the reverse complement.
TTTCGATGATGTAGCCCAACAAGAAGTAGCCCGAATTACTGTATTCCCACTTGGTACCCGGGTCAAAACGCAACGGTAAGTTCTTGAAAAAATCAATCACATCGTTTTGTGTGCAGCCCTGGCTTAGCTTTCTTTCAGGGTCTTTCATACCTGAATACGTTGGAATACCTGATGTATGCGTCAGGAGATGTTCAATGGTAATTTTATTTCCTTGTGTAGGATAATCGGGTATGAACTTTGTGATTTCATCCTGCAAATTCAATTTCCCCTGCTCCATCAATTGTAAAATTGCAATAGCGGTAAACTGTTTACCAATGGAAGCTATCCAGAAAACATGATCAACATGCATTGGAGTATTATTTTCCAAATTGGCCATTCCGAATGCTTTATTATAAATGATTTGACCATTTCTTGCAACGAGGATCGTCGCTCCGGGTTCATTAGGTTTGAATTGTTCCGACAAGATTTTATCAAAATGATCGGTAAGTTGATTTATACTTTTTTCCTGAGCATGTGGAAGATGGACTAAAAGTCCGAATGCTATAATAAGTACTTGTTTAATAGGGTTCATAAATTTTATGTTTATACTTTTAATGGTTGAATCAAATACGAGATGTCGGGACAATATTAGTATGCGAATGAAAATTCTGAAATCGGCTGTCAATGAACAACGGCTTATCGTAAACAAACAGCTCGATTTTGTCAATAACAGGAAAAGCAGAAGTAAAAACATTTATGGATCTTTACAATTTAAATAGAAGGATGAAGTCCATAATCAAAGCAAAGCAATTCCAATTTTATTTATGGGTAGGCGCCGGTTGGCTAATGCTCTGGCTGATTAATAGTTTTTTAAATAATCCCGATACTTTTTTTCTTCAATCCTTGAATGAAATCTGGCGGGTCATTTACCTTATTGTTGTCAATTTTATTTTCTTCGAATACAGCCTGCCTTATATATTAAAGAAAAGGTCGATCATTCTTTTCAATATCATGATCGGAATTCTCCTGGTCGTGCTGCAATTTATTTTAGTTTCTTTTGGCATGTATGGCTGGAAATCTCTCGGAGTCAACTTACATATTTATACTTCATTAAGGCAAGTTACTCTGGTTCCTGATGACCTCTATAATAAAATAATGGAAGAAGTGTTTTATCAGGCACAGGGAGGAGTCAGTTCTGTTTTCTTTTTTGGAATTGCAAAACTTTTTTATGACAATTTCAAATTAACACAAACCACGCAGCAATTGCGTCTTGAAATGCAGGAAGCTGAATTGAATTATCTTAAATCTCAAACGAATCCGCATTTTCTATTCAATACCTTAAATAATATTTATTCGCTGGCAATGAATAAGTCCGACCTTGCGCCGGAATCCATTTTGCGTCTTTCCAAAATCCTGCGGTTCATGCTCTATGAGACCGGTGGAGATTATATAAGTGTGGAAAAGGAATGCGAAATCATCAGCGACTACATTGCACTGGAGAAATTGCGTTATGATGATAATTTAGAGCTTAATTTTAATTATCAAATAGAAGATATGAATCAAGTCCTGCCTCCTTTGCTGTTAATTCCTTTGGTTGAAAATGCATTCAAACACGGGGTTTCAGAAACCAGGAGTCAGCCATTTGTTGATGTTCACCTTTCTGTTGAAAAGCAACTGTTGACTTTCATTGTAAAAAATTCTACTGAAAATGAAACCTTGGAAAAAGCTGTCAAAGAGAATATCGGTCTTTCCAATCTGAGACGCCAGCTTGAATTGTTGTATACGGATTATAAGTTATCAGTTCATCAGGAGGAAGGGGTTTTTACGGCTGCTTTAACAATTAATCTGTCGAGCCATGTCTAAAATAAAATGTATTGTGATCGAGGATGAACCCCTTGCGGCAAAAGTTTTATCAGATTATATAATTCAGATACCGTTTCTGGAATTTCAGGCAACATTTAAAGATGCGATCATGGCCACTGAGTTCCTTCGGAATCATTCTACCGATCTCATGTTTTTGGATATTCATCTGCCAAAATTAAAAGGCATGGCTTTCTTAAAAACACTTTCAAATCCTCCTGAAGTCATCATTACAACCGCTTATCATCAATATGCTGTCGAGGGCTTTGACTTGAATGTAACCGATTATTTACTGAAGCCATTTTCGTTTGAACGGTTTTTAGTTGCGGTGAATAAGGTAAAATCCGGACAAAGAGAATTTTCGACAACTAATGATGTCGTTGAGCAGAAGGAGTTCGTATTTCTAAATGTACAAAAAAAGAAAGTGAAAATAATGTTTTCGGAAATCCTGTATATTGAAAGTCAGAAGGAGTATGTTAAAATCATCACTACCAAAAAAGAGTTTCTTACAAAAATGAGTACCCACGAAATAGAAGAACTTTTGCCAGACCATCTTTTCAAGCGGATACACCGGTCTTTTATCATTTCAATAAACAAGATAGAAACCTATACAGCCGAAACCGTTGAACTTGGTGGAGTGTCTGTACCGATAGGAAGGGGCTATAGGGATGTTCTGGAAGCGTTGTGACTGAGCTTATCAACTTGACATCGTATGGTCCAAAGTAAATCATCAAATAAATTGAGAAGTTCCGACGCAGTATGCTCAAGTTGTTTTGGAGGGAATGCATTACGGAATCACAGGTTTGTCTAAACTGAATCTATCGAAATAATCTTTACCCCAACAGATACACCTGAACTAGCGCGTGAATTTCACGGAAGAATCCATACACTACAAGTTCGTTTTATTCACAGAGCATTCTAAATATTCGAGTTGAACAATAAAACTTATCATCTAAAATTGAGAAGATGATCTTGTATTTGATTGATTCTAGTGTTTTGATTATTTAAGTTCGATATTAGAATTTTTTTTAATTGTTATTCACTCATTATCTCGGAACGGTTTTCGCTGTTTTGTTCAATGAATTCATCATTTTGCATTCTGGGCTTGGAATCCGTATCGTATTGCCGCTTCGAGAATTTCAATGTTTATGTCTTTTAGAGTTTTGAACTTAATGCAATACCCGCTCACGCTTGCTTTGCCTATTTTTTTTCCAAACGTTTTGGCTAAGTAGGTTTTGTCATTGATTCCAAGGATATATACTGAGATTCCGGTTTTGTTGGCACTGATACCAATCTGATAAAATTCTCTGGTCTTACCATCAGCATATTTCAAGGTTTGAAGTCCATAACCTATATTCGGATTAGATACCGTTTTATTTTCACTGTTTTTACCATCCAGGAACCATAATTTACTTTCCGGATTGAATTGCAGAATCATGCGGTGCAATTCGTTCATGTCGTTTCGTTTTGGTTCCGGCTGACTGTTTATATACTCCTGGATTTGTTTTTGTATGCTCATGCATTAATAAATTACAGATAGTTTACTTTGTCTTTTCAACGCGACAGGAATTGTGACGATTTACTATTGATGATTTGTGATTGAATATTTAATTCGGGATGGATTAAAGTTACAAACTTCGCCCAGATTGTTCAAGGTCATTGTAAATCCTTGTTGGTAGCCATTCGGTAATTTCTTCATACGATCAAGCGATTCAATAAAAATGGTGATAGCCACTTTTGTACTTCCATTTTTTCACTGAAAGAGTAATCTCATGCAGATTCCTGCAATTCAAGGTTTTCGTCTTTATATGCGAAAGCGTTCAACATATTGAAATGGATTTTAGGACTGACGGAATTCTATTTCCGGATTATCTAACGCTCTTGTTATTCAGAATTTGCCATTGCGCCTCAAGTAATTAAAATTTTATTGATCGTTAGTTTCATGTTTTCACTTTTTTATTTGTTGATTGTTGTATGGTCTTGTGTCTTACAATGACCTACAAAAAATTTATCATAGACCCTGGACCGCCAAACCAATAGCGTCCAAAACTAAAAAATTAATTGGTCAATACTGGAAAAAATTCTCACCATGTACGGGGGGAGAATGAATTGAGATTTCTTACGGGGTGAATTCAACTCCTTGTTGACTGTTGCCTAATGCTTTAATCCGTTATTATAGATCGCCACAGCATTCCGGGTGTGTCTATTAAAAGTGATTGCAAATGGTACCAAAACCATTAAGCTTACTCCGCCACCAATTAAATTCCATTTGGTATGGTTATTTTCCAGGTGGTCTCCTAAAGTTGCTATTAACGCTCCGGTCATTGCGGAATATAATATACCCATAATAAATTTATTTCTTGCAGTTTTTAATTCTTTATAAGCTTCCTGATTGGATTTGGTAATAGAAAATAAGGTTTTATATGAAATGTTCTTATCCTTATAATGAAAGAGTCCAAAATGATTTATTATTTTTATTGAGTCATTTTGAATTTGACCATTGACTTGAACTAGAGTAAAGAGAAGGGCTCCAATAAATATTAATTTTTTCATGATGAAATGATTATTCCTTATGTACTCTCTAGGTAATGCAAACGGTTTTGGTATACACGAATTCACACCACACGTACAGAAACCAAAAATAAGAGATTAAATTTTACTAAACGAAAAAAATCAAAAGAGAATAATTAAAGTCTTTTAGCCGGAATGTGTGCATGCCATGTTAACGGCCGGTCATTTTTCTTATTACTTTATCCGTAATCGAAATGGATATGTATATAAAAAAGTTTCCAATATTTCCGAAAATTGCATAATATATAATAGGATTAAATATTTCTGTTCCACACCAATTATTTGGTGAAAGTCTATTAAAGCCACCGATTATCATAATTAAAGGTATGGTTAAGCAGAGAATTATTGAACACCAAAATATTTTTTCTTTACTGAGTTTTTCAATTTCTGGATTAAGTATTACCAATGAGCATAATAATATTTGTATACCATAAATTGTAAGTAAAACTGGCAGGCTCATTAATTATTTTAAATTTATTATTATCTTTTATGGTTATATATGGTTAGACTTGACGCTAACGGAATGTATATATGCCATGTTATCGGCGGGCCTTTCGAAGTTCTTCATTCATGATTTTGGTTATTTCGCCGGTTGCTATAATCTTTTCGTTTTCCATAACATCAAAATGCATTCCTTCAGTTAACATATTTGCAAAAAATTCTGGAGATAACAACATAATTTCTGATTCCACCAAATCTCCGGGATAAACTATTTCTTTATTTAGGAAGTTTTGTTCTCCTGTTGTTGATTTATTTGAAAATGGAAATTTTATTTGAGGTCTATATTTTTGATTGGTTTTTGGCAACCACATTACGTTATCATTAAAGGGTTTAAAACTTAAAGTAGCAATAAAATCTGGAGTTTGAGTTGAGAAACTCATATTTAAATTTATGTTTTTCTGTTGAATAGAATATTAATTTTATTAGCTCGCCGATAACCTTATTAGGCTTGGCGAAGGTGGCGATTTTCACCACAAAAGTTGATGCGGAGAACCAATGTTTGATTAACCGCAAAAGTGTCTGCGGAGCAATGAACCGCCACGTTTACTATATCGGTGTTAGTGGCTGCCGTTCTTGTCCCACACTTCATATATTGTCTGTTTAAATAATTCGTCAAGTCTTGCAGTGTCTGGTTGTGTAATTTGCCCCAACGATTTTACATTGTTGCTATAAAATTTAATTTTCTTTTCCAGGAAGTCATTAAGAATTTGAATCTGGGGTTCTTCATTAAGTTCTTCCCCCATCATTTTTCGTTTCAGTAAGTTTTGTATTTCTGTCTTAACGTTTTGGTCTGTTACTTGGGTGTCAAGAAGCTTGCTAAATTCCATCGGAGCCATTGTGTTTGTCTGCATAATCCAGTCACAAGCAAGTATAGGTCGTAAAACGTAAAAGTATTTTTTTACTCTTACGTTGTCCTTTTGCAAATACGCTTTGTAATTGCCTTCTGCCATATGTAAATAATGATGTAGGCAAGACTTCGGATTAAAATATTCTTTTGTCATGTCACGAAGTTTGTCTGCGGTAGAAAACTGTTGTAAGTAAACAATTGGACTTCTTAACCATTCTAACATTGGCGGATTTGATTTTCTAAAAAGTCGCAATGCTTTTTTTAGTTCCCAACCAGCAAGGTCAATGTCGTTTGGTAAAATTTCTTCTTGATTGTCTTTCTTGTCGTCAATTTTCAAATACCAGTCAAGTCGATGAATGTAAATATATCTTACGTCCCAGTCACTGTCCGTCGAAGCAAAACCCCAAGCACGACTACCGCTTTCAACAGCATACAAAATTTTGATGTCGTGTTGAAGTTCAAGCCTTAAAAGTTCTTTTTTTATTTCGTTTATCATTGTTTACTGTGAGTCGTCAAACGGTTGCCACTATCGGTCAGGTGCTTGCGCAGTGCCTAATTGTGAAAATACGACTTTCTATTGAAAAGGAAAGCCGGCATTGAGTTAGCACCATTTTGGTGGTAGGCTAAGTTACATTAATCCATTCTTGGTTATTAAATAATATTAATTCCTCCTTGCAAAACATTCTTGCCAGTAAGGACCCAATCCTTGTTTATAAAAATAATATAAACTATCTTGTTCGAACGTTAATTGAGGTGGATGATAATTCTGTACTGATTTGAATTTACCTTTAGAATAATAGAATATAATTGCTGTGGATAAATTTATTTCATTAAAATTTAAATTTACCAGTGAGTCCAGGGTTGATTTAGTTAGAAAAAGTTTGACTATGGACGTATCATGTTTAAATCCAACAACTGTATCAACCCAATAATTATTCGTACAAATTCCACTATAGGTTCCTATGACATTATCACGTTCATCATTATAAGAATACTCACATCCTGTTAAAATAGATGTGATCTCTATAATTAATATTAATTTGTGCATATTGAATAAACTTTAATATCCTTTATTATCTAACTAGCCACCAACGTGTGCATACACGCCTAAACCTTTCCGTAAAAATAACGAATTCATTACTTTGAGAAAAATATGCCTGCAATATATCAGTAGACTGTATTGTTTGCCCAGTTGAATGGTTGTATTCGATAAGTTGAATAATAGTTTAATGCTGGCTTACATCCCCTCCACTCACAAACACCTTCCTAACGATCTTCCGGTTTCCTTCCATAGTCTGGATGAAGTATAATCCGGATTTCAATTGCTGTAATGCAAATTCATCGTCGCCGAGATACTGGCCGGTTGTGTTGTAGATGACAATTGCTTTGTGTCGTGGATCAGCATTTGGATGGTTTGCAAATCGATATTCTGCGGGCCATTGTCTTTCATGCTGCTGGAATTGCCGCTGAATCCATTGTAATGTTCGTAGTCCGGACGATATTAGCAATATTATTCAAAATCTTTTCTTCGCAACTCAACAGTCAACGAAATCTACTATTTTGACTTTTAGCAAACCTTGGTTATGAGTATCTGCTTTTTTGGTACTTGTTTGCCGACTTATTTAGATGCAATAATCATTTTCCAACCCGGTATTGTCATTGCACTGATCACTTTTTTGGGTGTCAGGCCTGCAGCTTTTTGCCATCCTGTCATTTCTGACTCTGACCAGTTACCTGATGAGCTGGTTAAAGAGAAATACAAACTAGTTGATGCCACCATGACACCACCTTTTCCAGGAACTTCATTCCGTAAAAATTCACCGATGATATAGATACCTTTTGGTTTTAAAGCGCGTGCTATTTTTTTTGCCAACGCAATATTTTGATCGTTGGTAAAATGGTGAACCACATTGTTGATCATGACTATATCAAATTGATTTTCTCCCAGATCATCAGTAAGTGCATTTCCTGCTTTGTATGTCACTTTACCTGAATTGTCGTAACGGCTTGCAATCTCGCTTGCTGGTTTTATCGCTTCTGCTAATTCAAGAATGGTAGATGTCAGTGTTGGGAATTTTTTACAAAGCTCAATTGAATATAAGCCGTGAGATCCTCCGATGTCAAGCATCTTAGAGGCTCCTGCCGGAACAGGAATTTTACCGGCCATTTCTTTCGCTGCATTAACAGATAGATCACGCATTCCCTCCTGATAAAATTGCCATTCTTTAGCACTTATTGAAGAGTGAAGTTCAAGAGGTTTTCCGGTGCGGACAAATTCTTCGAGGTGATTCAGATAATTCCATTCCATAATTTGAAAACGAAGCTTACCAATTAGGTTTGCTTCACTTTCTTTCAGCAGCCATTTTTGTAATTTAGGAGTTACGCGATATTTATTTTCACCAAAGCCCAAATAGCCAATACCTACCAATGCATTTAAGAGTTGGCGAGTGCTGTTTAAATTCGTATTGCATGTTGTTGCTACTTCTTCGGCGGTTTTATTTCCTTTTCCTATGGCATCATACACTCCCAGATCGGCTGCTGCCATAATAATTCGTGCAACGGTAAAATATATCTGAGTCTCTATGAGTGGAACAGGCGCAAGATTCATTTGTAATGCAATCCATTCCAATGGATTTTCGGCTGCGATTTTTAATTTCATACTCGTTTGATTTCCTTTTTATTGAATACATCAAAGATAAAATATTTTGAAATTATTGCTTTCTGGATTCTGCTGTTGACTTCTGCTTTCACGTATTATTCCTCCCGTAAATATACCAAATCAAGTATTTACTAGAAAAAATCAATTAATCAATTAGAAGACAAGACGAACTGTCTAATTTAAACTAAGCAATTGATAGGCTTAATTCTGGTTTATATCATTGCCACTGACAAAAATCTTTCTCACCACTTTGCGATTTCCTTCCAGGGTTTGAATAAAGTATAATCCGGATTTCAATTGCTGTAATGCAAATTCATCGTCGCCGAGATACTGGCCGGTGGTGTTGTAGATGGCGATTGCTTTGTTGTCGCGGATCAGCATTTGGATGGTTTGCAAATCGATATTCTGCGGGCCATTGTCTTTCATGCTGCTGGAATTGCCGCTGAATCCATTGTAATGAACGCAACTCGGACGATATCTTCCATACCATACACAATCTCCCCGGCGCACTTCCACCGTCAACACATAATTGAAACATCCTTTCTGCATCGATACTTCGCGGGTTTCACCGGTGGACCATTTTATGGTATATGAATTTCTATCGATCAGGTCACCGTTCAAATCAAAAATGCCGACGATGTAATTGCAATTGTTTACACAAACTGATTTACAGAATTGTGGTGGAAAATTCAAATTGTATTCTTCGTCATAGTCATCAAGACAAGACGAAAGTATAAATGAAAAGTCTTCGCATGGACCACTGCAATTCAACTCGAGGGAATCACAGGACTTGAGTTCACAGATTTCTGCGTATTCAATGGTGTGAGGTCTACCTTCCGGCCAACTGTAAATTTTTGAAGTGAGGCAGTATTTGGTATGATTGGAAACGATCACCGGATTTTTGTCGGTCACCGAATATCCTCTTCCTGCAGGACCGTCCTTGATGTCCCAGAAAAATTCGCGTTGTCTTGTTTTTGGAATAATGGTTTGCGCATTGGCATCAATGGCCCTCAGTTCCACCATTCCATTCGGCATGCATTTCTTTTCAATGATAAAAGCACAGCTGTCAATGAAACAAGTTTTGGAAAATATTTTTACGGTGTCTTTTTGTACACAGGATGTTCCGATGCGGATGTTGAGTTCAAAAAAATGATTGACGTCTTTAGTCAGATTGCTGATCATCGGATTCAGTTTGAACCGGTCGTCAAATACTACCGGGGGCAATGCATCAATTTGTTTCCACTCAATGGTTGCTGAGTATAATTTAGTATTGGGATTTACAAAAGTTCCGTGGAGAATCGTTTCGGGATCGCATAAGACCTGATCCGGACCGGCGGATAAAGAGCTCTTATCAAATTTGAAAATTTCAATGGTATCAAATGAAGTACCGCAAGGGGTACTTACAAAGCCAACAATTTTTCCGGGAGTGTTGACTACTATGCTTCTGCCGGCGCCAACACCACTCCATATGGTATTGTCGTAATTTGAAAATAGAGTGACGGACTGATTGCCGCAGATCAATACATCATCTCCAAGCATGAGTTTGGGAGATTTGTCCATTGTAATGACTATGGTATCAGAAGCCGTACCGCAAATGTTTGTATAGCTGCCGTAATAGGTTCCTGCTTTCCTTACCGTGATGGATTTACCTATACTGCCATCAGACCAATGTATGGAATCCAATCCAAAACTCAATACAGTAGAATCCCCATTGCAAATCACACGGTCAGGTCCAAGATCCAAAACCGGAAAGGAGTCGTTGACGATGATAAATTTAAAGGTATCGAGTTGCTTTAAAAACAAATTGGTTTGTGTTTCCATCAACACGATTTCAGTTCCGCTTTGCAATGGATCAATGATAATTTTTTTATTGATGCGATCATGCGTGATGTTTGCAATGTTGGTGGTGAGGTTGGTGACTTTATTGGGATTGAGTTGTATCGAAGTATAATCATACACAAAATGTTGCTTGCAGATTTGTATAATGTGTGTGGTTTCACAAGTAGAGATTCCGCAATTAGCAGTTAAAGAAACCTGAATGGGTTTGCGCTGCACGGTGAGATCCGTGATTGGATAATTGATATCGACGAGGGTGTAACGATTCGGTATTCGGATGAATTCCCGGTTGATGGATACCATGCTTGCCTCTTCAAAACATTCATTCGTCGATTTACAGATTCCCTGACCTTGTGCAGACAGTATAATGGGTGTACCGGCAAGACTGCCGCTGATGTGATCAAAATCAATAAATTTTGCAAGACGGTTATTCGGTGCTTTGCTTACTGAATATTTAAATTGATATTTTTTAAAGTCGAGATCTACTTCGCCATATACCAATCCCCAAATCGAAAAATCCTGATTTACGCCTTGTATTCCACAAACCCTGATTTTATTATTTTGATATTTCATGCCGAGGTACAACATCCAGTCTTCAGTTTTTGGAGGACTGAGGATCAGATGATCAATCACCGCACCATCGGCAGGATTTACTTTTACAAGCAATCCATCTCCATAGGTATTGAATCCTCCGACATCTTTGGTATCACTGGTATATGCAGCCGTGATGATGAGATTCGGAGATACGGAATCTATAGAAACCAAATGATTGTTTGGATACTGGTCGTTGTTGGATACCCGGTATTCATGGAGGAATGCAAGATTGCCATTCATTTCCAGCGCACCGAAGAACCAATAAAAAGAATCATCAGGATTATCATTGGTTCTCGCAGAACCACCGAAATAAATCCGGTTGCCGATTTGTTTGATGTCCGCGATATAAATCAGATCTCGGTTTTGAAATTCTATTCTCTTATTAAACACAGCTGCAAAGGCAGGAGTGAGTCTTGTAATTTGTACGGATCCATTTGTGGTGTTATAACTTGTTGCGATGACGAAGTCGTTGTTGTGCATTACTGTTGATGCGAATGTGTTGCTGCCTGAAATCATTTCTTTTGAGAAAAGCACATTGCCCATGAGATCGAGTACCAATATCACGACATCGCCATTGCGTTCAGCAGTAATATGAATTTTACCATTGAATACGGTAATCCCCGAAATAGGTTGAAGGTCGTTGATATTATAATTATAACTCCACAAGAGCACAAGCTCTTTGGTCATTGCGGTTACTGTAATGGAGCTGTTGGAAACATCCCGGGTGCAGTAATAAATATTGCC
>JBGAWX010000077.1:0-12851 GCA_044227375.1 Saprospiraceae bacterium | reverse complement strand
CAATTGAAATTGAATTTTAAGAATTTTTCAAATGAACAGAATAAATTTTCCTATGACTAAAGTCAATTTAAGATATCATGCATTAAAATCTTAAGTAAAAACTTTATTGACTTTAGTCAAGAGTAAAATTAATTTTGGATTCATTAATTCGAATAATTGATTTTCAAAATTACAATTAGACACGAGAAGAGCAGTGAACTAAAAAATCATTTAAATAGTACCAACTATCAATTACAATTGACTTTAGTCAATTATATATGTTCATGACAAATGCTCAATGCTCAATGTTCAATTTGATGCCACAAATGATTCAGTGGCACAATTGACTGAAGTCAATTGAAATTGAATTTTAAGAATTTTTCAAATGAACAGAATAAATTTTCCTATGACTAAAGTCAATTTAAGATATCTTGCCTTTAAATCTTAACTGAGAATCCTTATTGACTATGGTCAAGAGTAAAATTAATTTTGGAATCATTAATACGTATTATTGATTTTCAAAATTACAATTGATGACACGATAGGAGCAGTGAACTAAAAAAATCATTCAAATACTACCAACTATCAATTACAATTGACTTTAGTCGATATTAAAGGTTTAGGTCAAATGTTTGATGTACATTTTTTAGCATACCCTGACTTTAGTCAGTGTTAAAGACACGATAAGAGCAGTGAACTAAAAAAATCATTCAAATAATACCAACTATCAATTACAATTGACTTTAGTCAATTGTATAAGTTCATGACAAATGCTCAATGCTCAATGGAACGCCACAGATATTCCGGAGAAACAATTGACCGAAGTCAATTGTAATTTAAAATTTATTCAAATGATCGTTCTCTAAGATTATTCAAACACAGTGAATTTATTTATTTTATATTCTGAATTGTTCTTAAGCACCAGGTAATAAATACCGGAACTCAATTCAAGATTTAGAGATTTTACAAATTTGTTTTCTTCGGTTTGCATTTCTTCTGAGTACAATATTTGCCCCTGAATATTTGCAATATGAAATTGAATTTTTGAAGGTTCATTGAGTTCTCCTTCAATATTGAGTTGATCATTTAAATAATTGGTGCGCACAGTGCTGAACCACCGGCATAGGTCCAAAGTCCTTTCTTGCCTTGTGCATTCATTTTTGTGCCAAGCACTCCCTGGATTTTCTGATCTGGTCCTGCAACATCTTTTTGAGATTTTCCAAATTCTATATCAAGACATGCCTGCAAATTGCTTGAGCAGGAGTCCGAATACGTGGCGCAAATTTTACCATGAGTCATTGTGCTGTTCTTGTCCCATTGCACACAGATTTTTTTGGATGTGTCCGGATTTGGCGTGATGATGGTGCCCTGGTCCACACTCCAGGTAAATGAAAACGGATTTTTTACGATGTCGCTTACAGAATAGCATTCTATATCTGCTTTGCACACCTGAATTTTTCCGCTTAATGATCCGGTGTTTGGAGTGATCAGATAAGAATCTTCATCAATGTCTTCATCAAAGGCAATGGTGCAGGTACCGGATTCAGTGCCCAGTGTATACTGAGTTAAAACCTGCAATTGATAATTTCCTTTTTTTGTAATTTTTAATTCCTTACCCTGACCTAAGAATACAATATTGTTATTTATTTTTTCATACCAGGCATAATTAAGCGTCATGCTTATCCCGATTCCACAAGTGTCAGTATGATTGATAATATCAGGAATCATATATACATTGCCATTCCTGCATCCAAGATGAAAGCTATTTTTTAAATCGACATAAGCAACATTTAGGATATAACTGCTGTCACAACCATATATTTCCGTGGATTTTGGAACAATAATTTTTTTATTGGCAGTACAGACTCTGTAATAGTCTTTATAAACCGGATCGTAGTATATATCTGCTCTTGAGCAGGAAACATAATTTACGTGGCCAGATTGAGGTTTGGGCAGAATAATAAATTCGACAATGCTATCATAGATATGACATGGATCATGAAATGCCTGTGTATATATTCCACTTGAATTAATTTTTTGTTGATGCCATTTGAAACCTTTAAGTTCATTGCATAGTACACGAGTGTTGCCATAGAACTGATCCTTTTTGACCTTGATCGTTGTGCAGGTCACATTGGATTGTCCGCAGTTATAATTGGGTATTCCAATATAACCTTTTACACAGAGAACAAAGTCACCTTCATTGGGAAAGTCGATTTTAACCTCGCGGTCATTGTCATTTAGAGGTACACCATCAAATGTCCATTCAAAGTAGCCTTCACAAGGTTGGTTTTTAGGTTCTGCGGTAAATTTATATGCGCAGGTTCCTAAACTGATGTCGATAATATTGTTCGGGTCATTGTTTATGTTTTTTAATACGAGGGGAAGTGGAGCATTACCTCCGGTTATATTGACCGTGTAGTCACAAATCGTACCATCAATTCCATCGAGATCCATATAATAAATTTTGCATGGAACAGGATCTGGTATAGTGATTTTTATTTGATAACCGGGTGGAATTGGTGTGGGTGTTCGCTTACAAGTAATCAAAGTTCCTCCACAGCAAGCTGTACTGACTCCCAAATCAAGTCCGGTGTGTGAAGGACCGTAAAAATCATTTACACAACCTGCAGTAGTTACAATGATGTCGATTTTACTTCCATTAGTCACAAAGGCATAATGCACTTGATTTTGAGCTGCGGGAGTACAAAGTTCATTGCAACGATCACCTTGATAATTGGTTCCAAGCACTAAGGAACAAGTAGAATTATTCAAGGTATTGGCTCCACAGGCCAATGGTACATCGGCACAATAGGTGGACATATTGGGGCAGGTCTGTGCATTTATATTTGTCATATATATAAATGGAATACAGAAGAATATACATATTATTATAAATAATATGTTCTGTTGATGGATTAGGTACTTCATCATAACTGAGAGATTTTAATACCACTAAGACTCTGTAAGTTATGAAATAGTTGCCTCTATTTAATTAGCTTATTTATGAATGCCATTGATTATCAGCAAGTCATGCCATATTGCAAGTAATAAGGAGAACACTTCAAGAATTTTATATTATTATGAATAATCTCAATATATTGCAACATTATATTTTATAACCTTCAAAACTCAACGAATTATGAATGCATTTATCGGACTTGGTAAGTATTTGTTTGCATTGCCAATGGCAGTATTTGGTTGCCTGCATTTTATTCATGCTGATGCAATGTCTGGAATGGCTCCTTTTGGTGGAGCGATCATGGTCTACCTTGTTGGAGCCTGTTTGATCCTTTTTGCTGTGAGCGTATTTCTTGGCAAATACGACAAACTCGCAGCAGTCTTGCTGTCCATCCTGATGATTGTATTTATTTTATTAATTCACAGGTCATCCGCTATGGCAGGAGATATGGGAAGTTTTTTAAAAGATCTTGCAATTGCAGGTGGTGCCTTAATGTATGCAGGTGGGTTTGCCAAGGATTCCAGTGTTATTGGATGAAAGAAAAATTAAAAATTAAAGATGAAAAATTAATAATTCTCCCCAAAGTATCCCTTTGTAGAATTGCATACTTTTGGATTTGATCATGTTGAAAGGAGCCATTTTTCATCTTTAATTTTTAATTGTATTGTGTGAGACTTTTACTGAATCTGAGCTTTAAGGGGACAATTTATCATGGTTGGCAAATCCAACCAGAAGCAACCACCATACAATCAGCTATTCAGGATAAAATCAGAACTCTAACTCAGTACGATACCGAGTTAGTAGGTTGCGGACGAACAGATGCCGGGGTACACGCAAAAATGTATTACGCCCATTTTGATTTTCCGGATTCAAATTTTAAGTTGCCTCAGCTGAGATCTTTGAATGCCGTGCTTCCTCAAGACATTGCAATCAAAGAAATTTATAGGGTGCCTCCGGATTTTCATGCGCGCTTTGATGCAACAAGCAGAACATATATTTATAAAATTCATTTCACTAAAAATCCATTTGATTGCGGTGATAGTTTTTATTTTAAAGAAGCAGGATCCCTTTCTTTAGATAAATTGCAGGAGTGCAGCAAAATCATTTTATTTGGATAGAAGGAACAGACCATGCTTTGGAATATCATATTACAGCCAATCGCTTTGTCAGGGGTATGGTGAGATTGATAGTCGGAATGTGTGTGAATTTTGCCTTGGGCAAAATTGCAATGGAACAAATTCACGAGGATATTTCAAACAATAAGCAGATTGTCAAATCCTGGAGCATCGCGGCAGAAGGCTTGAGCCTGGTGGAAATTAAATATCCAACGGAGAAGATGAAATTGTGGGAAAGGATAGAGGCTTGAGGCTGAAGGCTAAAGGAAAAGGGTATTGGTTATAATTTAATCGAAGTATGATATGGTTTAAAAAAATGTTGGTAATTTGAACACTGAACACTGAACACTGAACATTGAATACGTAAGACAAAACACTTAACACGAAGCTGGATATTGCGTTTACCTTATAGCTTATAGCTTATAGCCTATGGCCTATAGCCTATAGCCTACAGCCTACAGCCTATAGCCTATAGCCCACGTCCACAGCCTCATCTCAATAAACTAATTCAGGATACAAAGGAAATTGCTTCATGTAGTTGTTGATACTTTTTTTAGTGTCTTCAATTTTAGTATCATCGTTGCGATTATTTATAAGATAATCAATCCAATCAGCAACTTGTATGAAATCATGTTCTTTAAACCCCCTGGTGGTCAATGCAGCAGTGCCCAATCTGATGCCTGAAGTAATCATTGGTGTTTGAGGATCATTTGGGATCATGTTTTTATTGGTGGTGATGTCAGCACGGATTAATAATTGTTCAGCATCTTTTCCGGTGATGTTTTTTGATTGAAGGTCCAGTAAGAAAAGATGATTGTCCGTTCCACCAGAAACAATTGAAAATCCTTTATCTTTCAGAGATTGAGCAAGTGCTTTCGCATTCAGGATGACTTGCTTTGTATAATTTCTGTATGATTCCGTTGCAGCTTCTCTGAATGCTACAGCCTTTGCCGCAATGACATGTTCTAATGGGCCACCTTGTGTTCCGGGAAAGACTGCACTGTTGATCAGTTGAGACATCATCAATAACTTTCCTTTCTTATCTTTTTTATCGATCGGATTTTCGAAATCCTTGCCAATGATGATTATTCCTCCGCGAGGCCCCCTTAGGGTTTTGTGAGTTGTGGAAGTAATGATATGACAATGGGGAACCGGATCATTCAGGTGTTTTGCTACAATCAATCCGGCGGGATGTGCGATATCTGCCATCAACACCGCTCCGCATTCATCGGCTATTTTTCTGAATTGTGCGTAATCCCAATCTCTTGAATATGCCGACGCACCACAGATGATCAGTTTAGGTTTGTGCTCCATGGCCTTTTGATAAACTGAATCCATATCGATGAGTCCCGTTTCCGAATTGACACCGTATGAGACCACCTTGAAGTACTTCCCGCTGAAATTGACCGGTGAACCGTGGGTCAAATGACCTCCATGCGCCAGATTCAAACCCACCAAAGTATCTCCCGGTTGCAACAAACTAAGCTGAACGGCCATATTGGCCTGAGCTCCGGAATGTGGCTGTACATTCGAAAACTCAGCTCCAAACAATTCACATAAAGATTTGATAGCCAGGTTTTCGATTTCATCGATGACTTCGCATCCACCATAGTATCGTTTTGCCGGGTATCCTTCGGCGTACTTATTGTTCAGCCAACTGCCCATGGTCCTTATCACATCAAGGCTGGCAAAATTTTCGGATGCTATTAATTCTACGCCTCGTCGTTGTCGGTCCAGCTCTTTAAATAACAAGGCATTGACTGCGGAATCTTTAATCATATTATTACAAATACTACTGCTTAGAATAAAAACGAAACAAAGATATAAGAATAATTAAATTAGATGCTGATGGATGATACTAATGAATTGACAATTGAAAATGGACAATTGACAATTGTGAAAAGATAAAGTAAGAACCAAATTTTTTATTAAGCATTAACCATTATCCATCGTCAATTGTCCATTGTCCATTGTCCATTATCCATTATCCATTATCCATCGTCCATCGTCAATTGTCCATTGTCCATCGTCCATTGCTAACTGCCAACTTCCTTAGGCACCGTAATAAAATACTTCACTTCATCGCGAATGTAATTTTCAAGATTAATGACCTCGGATAAATTTTTTACTGCATTTGATTTTGTACGGATCTTCAATTCTTTCTTTCCAAATTCATAAGCAGAAAATACAAGTTCATTTTCCGATACCAACCATTCCGCCTGCAAAGAATTTATTTTAAATAATTCGCAACAGGAATCCCTGTAAGATTGCAGAGTGGTTTTATCAAAAGGCTGGGTCTGTACAATGACTTTAAAAAATTTGCGAGTCAGTAAACTGGATGCTAGGTATGAAATAAATTTGTCGTCTGAATCAATGCAAGACTTGAAAAACATCTCAATGTCTGAATCATCAATATATTTAAATTGACTTAAAAGATGTTGTTGATCATCTTTCAATTGAAAACTTTCCGGTAATTTTAAAAAATAATCCAAATGGCTCGTTGCAATTTTATTTGTTTTAATTTGCTTGCAACATTTAAGAAGTACTTCGAGCATGTGTTCAGCAGCCAGTGAAGTTTTATGCATATACACTTGCCAGTACATCAATCGTCTTGCTGCAAGATAATTTTCAACGGACAATGCCACCTTTTCTTCAAAGACGAGTTGATGATCCACAACATCCATCATGGTGAGCATGCGATCATAACCAATGGTGCCTTCAGCCACTCCGGAATAAAAACTATCGCGATTCAGATAATCCATCCGGTCCACATCCAGTTGACCGGATACGAGCTGACACAAATAACTTTTTGGATGGGTGTCTTGAAATATTTCTATCGCCAAATTCAATTTTCCATGAAATTGAAGATTGAGTTCTCTCATAATCCTCAAAGTCATCTCTTCATGTGCAACGGGAACCAAACTGTGTTCAAGTACATGTGAAAAGGGTCCATGTCCAATATCATGAAGCAACGCGGCGATCTGAGCGGCTTCAAATTCTTCACTTGATATTTCATGTCCTTTGAGTTTTAAAATCTCCAAAGATCTGGTCATCAAATGATATGCACCTAAAGCATGATGAAAGCGGGTATGCACCGCTCCTGGATAGACAAAATGACTCAATCCGAGTTGTTTAATCCGTCTCAATCTTTGAAACCAGGAGTGATCGATCAATTCCATCAGGATGCCCTTAGGGATCATGATAAACCCATAAATGGGATCATTAAATATCTTGATGTTTGACATTTTGTGAGTGGAATACTTTAATTTCGTGTCCTTGCGTTTCTTTGCATTCGACAGTCAAAAATATGGATAAAATCAGGATTCTTTGGGCAGATGATGAAATGGATCTCCTTAAACCGCAACTCTTTTTTCTGGAAAAGAAAGGTTATGAAGTTGAGACCACTACAAATGGACATGATGCTTTGGATTTAATCTCTAAAAATCCTAATGGTTATGACTTGATTTTTCTCGATGAAAGCATGCCGGGCATAACCGGTCTTGAAACTCTGGCAAAAATTCGCCAAAAAGGTTATTCTCAGCCTGTGGTCATGGTGACCAAAAATGAAGCTGAAAACATTATGGATGAAGCCATTGGTTCGGAAATAGCGGATTATCTCATAAAGCCAGTGAATCCGAATCAGCTGGTTCTGACAATAAAAAAACTGATTGACAATAAGCGATTGGTTTCTGAAAAAAATTCCATGAATTATCAAATTGCATTTCGCGAATTGTTTATGGAAATCAACAGCAATCCGGATTTTAAGCAATGGGTGGATATTTACAGAAAGTTAATTCAGTGGGAATTGAAACTGGAACAAAACACATCCACTGAAATGCAGGAAATTCTTTCCAATCAAAAACGGGAAGCCAATTCTGAATTCTCTAAATTCATATCTAATAATTATCAAAAATGGTTTGACGCAAAGACATCGCAACTTCCCATCTTGTCGCATCAATTAATGTCTAAAAAGGTATTTCCTCATGTGAAAGATGATTTGCCATGTATTTTTATTTTACTCGATAATTTGAGATACGATCAATGGAAAATAATTGAGCCCATACTGACGGAATTATTTGAGGTTGAGGAAGAAGATTATTTTTATAGTATTCTTCCTACAACTACACAATACAGCAGGAATTCGATATTTGCCGGAATGATGCCTGCTGAAATAGAATCTTTCTATCCTGATTGGTGGCTGAATGATAATGAGGAAGGTGGAAAAAATCTTAAAGAACCTGATCTGTTAGTAAAGCAAATCAAGCGTCATTTCAGAAGAGAAATGAAAGTAGAATACATGAAAGTAACCAATGCAAGTCAGGGTAAAAATCTGATCGATTCCGCGCATAATTTTTTGCAGAATCATTTTACGGTCATTGTGTATAACTTCATTGACATGTTGTCTCATGCAAGAACGGAAATGGAAGTTTTAAAAGAACTCGCCTCAGATGAATCTGCATATCGTTCCTTAACCCGGAGTTGGTTTATGCATTCTCCGCTTTGGACGGCATTACAAAAAATCAGCAATCAAAAATTTCAATTGTTTATTGCAACTGACCACGGTACCATGAGAGTGAATGATCCTGTAAAAGTTGTTGGAGACAAGGAAACCACTGCTAACCTCAGGTATAAAGTGGGTAAAAATTTAAATTACGACAAGAAAGAAGTGTTTGAGATCAAAGAACCGGGAAAGGTGGGCCTTCCAAGTCCAAATCTTTCTTCAACATTCATCTTTGCAAAAAACAACAGTTATTTTTTGTATCCCAACAATTACAATTACTACATGAATTATTACAAGAATACTTTCCAGCATGGAGGAATCTCACTTGAAGAAATGATCTGTCCTGTCATTCGATTGAAAACGAAATCTTAAGGATGAATGAATTGTTTGCCAATAAAGCTAAGTCACTTCAGCCTAGTCTGTATGCGAAGCGTAAGATTGAAAGAATTATCAAATTAATTCATCATTCATCGTTCACCATTGCCCATTGTCAATTGTCCAATGTCCATTGTCAATTACGCTAAATAATCATCAGGATCGCAGCTTATTAATTGTTGCTGTCATTTCTTATTTCCTTGTGTTTTTCAAGTAAGTATTGCACTCGTTGCGTGTCGCTGAGAAATCGTATTTTCCTGCCAAAAGAACTCTTATAATCCAATTTCAGCGTTACGAGGGTCAGGCCAAAATGGGATTGCACATTGATGCCCGTGACATGTTGTGCATTGAATGTTATCGTTTTGAAATAATTGGTTACAAAGAGTTGATCATTTTCTATCTCGACTCGTTTGAGTTTCATGGGTCCTATATAAATCAGAAAGCCAAAAAAAAGAAAACCAATAGAAAGACTCATTTTAAAAACTGCAGGATCTGAAATTGGTAAATCTTCCGGATCCAGTGCAAGAATGAACAGTGTAAGACAACCGAAGAGCACAAACCAAAAAACCGGAAAGAAGAGTGCAAATCCAAGGGTAAGAGATGATGATAATCGGATCATGCCGGATTTGATGTTTCTTTTGGATAATGCATCGCTGCAATATAAATACTGGCTTCGTAAAGGAGCAGTAATGGAAAGGTAACTACAAGCATAGAAGTGACATCCGGAGGTGTGATGATGGCTGCAATAATTGCAATGACTACAACGGCATGCCTTCGGTAAGTTCTCATAAATTTTGGACCCATAATGCCGAGTTTGGCGAGAAAGTAAACTACAAGCGGCATTTCGAATACGGCACCGGTTGCCATAGTATACATGGTCATGGCATCCACATAAGATCCCAATGATGCTGAGCTTTCTACTGAGTCGCTGACATTGTATGATGCTAAAAAAGCTATTGAAAATGGAGCGAGTATAAAATAGCCGAAAAGCACTCCTGTAAGAAATAATGTCGTACACCAAAATATTACCCCGGAAGTTGCTTTGACTTCTTTATCATATAAACCTGGTTTTACAAATTTCCAGAATTCTCTGAATACAAATGGGAAAGCCAATACCAATCCAAGAAAGAAACTGACCTGTAAATGAACCATCAGCTGTTCACTGAGTTCTCTTGTAAATAATTTTATATTGCTGGGATTGATGCAGGTCAATTCAGATAAATTGCAAAAGAAGCGATACGTTACAAAATCAGGATGAATCGGTCCAAGGATGATCGTATCTATTACAAACTTCTTTTGAGTAAACACGAAAATCGCTGCAATCATAATATATGCTGCAGATTTAAAAAGATGGGAGCGCAGTGCATCAATATGATCCAGGAAACTCATTTCGTCTCCTTTTTCATTCAATTTATTGTTTCCGGAATTTTTAGAAAAAAAGCCCATAATTCAGGGGGCAAAACTATGATATTTTTGAATGGTTTTTGATTTTGTTTGCAGAAAGTGGGTTTCAGATAATTGAAACAAAATTGAAAATGAAGGAATTGAACAATTAAAGGAAAAAAGTTAAAGGGATTGCAATTGAATGGTTCAAATCATTCACCATTCACCATTCACCATTCACCATTATCTATTGACTACTTCATTTATCCAACTTAGATATCTGCTTGCAATCCTCGTTCTTGGAACACAATCTTTACTTAAAATTCTATTCAGGATTGCCTAATTTTGAGCCCGTATGATAAGGATTCTCTGTATTTTAACCATTTTGCCTTTTCTGGTTGCCGCCCAGCAAAAGCAAATCTTGTATTATGACTTCAATCAATGCAGACTTACTGAAAAAAATCAGAGTCCCGGCAATATGACGAGCTCAAACACTGCAGTCTGCACCTGTGGATTGGAACAAGATGCGATTTACTTAACCAATCAGGCCTTGGCCATGCCATTGAATATCGATACTTTTTTTTATGGCGATTTTTCTTTTGGTTTTTCCATTTCTATAGAATCTACATCTGGCAACCTGGATGTCCTGTCGAAGATGAAGTCATGTAACACGGATACTGCATGGTCTATTATTTATCAATCTAAAGATTCCAATTTTGTTTGCAATTTTCAACAGGGTTTTGGAAAAATAGTCCAATTGACAGGAAAGTCAGATCCCAAAAAATGCTGGCAACAAGTGATGATCACACGATCCGCCGGGCAAATTCGATTGTATATTAATGGTGAAATCAAAGATGAAAAGAACGATAATTTTGTTTTACGTCTCAATAGCAGAATTCCAATAGTTTTTAATCAGTCTCCCTGCATATCAGTCAACAGGATTGCTGCAAAACTGGATCAAATCATTGTCGCAAATTACGCTTTGATCAGTCCTGAAGTGCAGGCCGAATATATTTTGCAAGATGAAATCATTACAAAGGATACATTAATATTTTTAGGAGGATCTTTCGAATTGAGGTCAAAAAGCGATTGTGCTGTAAAAATTCAATGGACTCCGGCTGGTGGATTGTCGAATACCTTCATTTTGAATCCTATAGCAAGGCCATTGCTTCAAACAAAGTATTATTTGAATATTGAACAGGCCAATTGCAAAGCGCAGGATAGCATACTCATTAAAGTGGTTGATACTTCAAAAATTGATTGTTCTGTATTAAAGCTTCCTACTGCCTTCACACCCAACAATGACCAATTGAATGACAGGATTTTCATTTCGAATAATTACATCATTGAAACACTTAACTACTTCGATATCCTCGATCGCAATGGTAGTTTGATAGTGCGATATACAGATCCTAAAGATTCATGGGATGGAAGCTGGAATGGCACCGAATTGTCTCCGGGTTCCTATTATTACAGAATATCCTACACGTGTAAAGATCAAGAATACAAAACAAAGGGTAGTTTCTTTTTGATGCGGTAATTTTTCATTGCAATTCATGGGATGGATGCCATTCGCACTATCATTTCGGTGCGCTGCACCTGAATTTGTAAACGTTTTATAGTTGCTATCAGGGTTTGGCTGCTCTGCAGCCGTTATAGATAACATATTGATCCTTGATTCTAGTAGATTGTGAAACTTTAAAATTATTGATTGCAATACACTCAATAATTTTGTTTGGCAACGGAGTCGCTAAATCATTTTAGAACATTTTGATGCGGTAATTTTTTAATGCAATTCATGGGATGGATGCCATTCGCACAATTGTTCAGGTGCGCTGCACCTGCATGTGTTATCGTGTTTATATTGCTATCAAGGTTTGGCTGCTCTTCAGCGGGCATAGAAGATCTCATGTTGATCCATTATTCTTATAGATTGTGTAGCTCTGAAATTCATGATTGCATAGCAATCAAGAATTTAGTGTAGCGACAGAGTCGCGAAATCAATTTTGAACATAATAATAAAATGAAACAGGTGCAGCGCACCGTAATATCACATCATCGCAATAAAGTCAGATCTCCGCGGTAAAAGATGGTGCTGCCATCCTGGAAGACCACCTCTGCGATGTAAACAAATACTGCAGGACTCATTAAGTCGCCGTTGTTTGCGTATCTTCCATTCCAGGTATTGAGAGACTCTGTGTCAATTATTGGATTTTCAAGATTATAGACCTTGTTTCCCCAGCGGTCGAAAATCTGTAAGGACTTTAAGGCTTTTACACCCTGTCCGATTTGTAAAGTGAAAAAGTCATTGATGTTATCTCCATTGGGCGAAAAAATATTCGGAGCATAAAATTTCCTGGTATTTCTGACAATGATCGTAATCTGATCTGTTACTTCACAACCATTTTCATCCACAACTGAAAGTATATACAAAGTATTTTTAGTTGGACTGGCGAAAGACGAAGTTGTCGTTGGATCATGTACAGTATTGGAAGGTGTCCAGGTTATAGTACTGATCGGAACATTTGAATTCAAC
>JBGAWX010000076.1:0-12893 GCA_044227375.1 Saprospiraceae bacterium | reverse complement strand
AAGTTTTTACCACTTCTGAAGGCTTGAGCAACAATGATATTTTTTTTATAACACCGGATAAAACGGGCAGGTTGTGGCTGGGAACCAATAATGGTATTTGCGTACTCAATCCCCGAGATGGAAGCATCCTCAACTATTCTCAAATGGACGGCCTACCAACCAACCGGATTGACGGAGCTTCACTTTGTTGTGCGGATGGTGCACTATACTTCGGAACATCAAGTATGATCAGCGGATGCAATCCCACCTCACTTGTGAAGAATCAACGAAGTCCAAAAGTATTTATCACGTCCATAAAAGTGCATGGAGAAGAAATTCCACTCAGCAGAACAGGTCAGAGATTGAAGGAGGTCCATTTAAATTATAATGAAAATAATTTCAGTGCAGACTTCATTGCGTTAAATTTTACAAACAGTGCCAAAAATAAATATGCCTATATTCTCGAAGGTTATGACCATCATTGGATATACTGTGGCGGATTAAGTTCAGCAACATATACCAATTTGTCCGGCGGCCGGTATACATTTCGTGTAAAAGCAGCCAACAATGACGGAGTGTGGAGTACTTTGGACGATACTTTTGATATCATGATCAAACCTCCATTCTGGAGCACCTGGTGGTTTTACCTGGCAGTAGCCTTGTCAGTTTTTCTACTCTTATACATCTATTTTAGATTAAAAATCAGGCAGATCCTGAATTTACAACAGTTGAGACTGGATATCGCAAGAGATTTGCATGATGATATCGGATCAACATTGAGTAGCATTCACATGACGAGCAGCATGCCCGAACAATTAATGAAGTCAGGAAAAAGTCAACATGAAGTGTTTGAAATCATTCAGTCTGCATCAAGAAAAGCAATGGAGATGATGAATGATATTGTGTGGTCTATAAAACCTGAGAATGATAAACCTGAAATGATGTTGAACCGGATGAGGCAATTTGCTTCCGAAATATTAGAGCCTGCAGGTATTGAATTTCAATTTAGTGTAGAAGAAAAATCTTATCATTACTTAGTTCCACTTCGAATCCGCAAAGATTTGTTCATGATTTTCAAAGAAGCCTTGAATAATCTTGCTAAATACTCCAAAGCCAAACGGGCCAATATCGAGCTAGTGCTCGAAGGATCGGAATTGAAATTATTGATAGAAGATAATGGGGTTGGTTTTGACAAACTCAGTGTTCATAAGGGAAATGGATTGAAAAATATGACAGATCGTGCAAAGGCTGCCGGAGCGATATTCAATCTGGATACCAGTCCAGGTGATGGTACCCGGATAGAATTGATATTTAAGTTTTAGCATGGCCTTAAAATATATTTCTGAAGAGAGTTTTCGTATCCATTCATTGAAATCTGTTTATCCCATATTTATGGTACACGATGATACTGTGAAATCCTTTAGATTTGATCGATGAATGTAAATTTGAAATGATTACCGAGATCATAATATATGAAGACAATGTTTATCTGAGGAATAGTTTAATTGATTTTCTCAATTCCCATTCTAACTTTCAGGTTGTTGGTGCATTTGACAATTGCGATCAGGTATTACAACAGGTGGATGAGTTGAACCCCAAAATCGTATTGATGGATATTGGAATGAGTGGAACAAATGGTCTTGAAGGATTGAAACTGATCCGGCAACATTATCCTAAGTTGCCGGTGATGATGTTGACCGTATTTGAAGACAATGATCACATTTTCGAAGCCATTTGCAGAGGGGCATCCGGATATTTGTTGAAGAATACAGCGGTTGAGAAAATTCCAGAAGCCATTTATGATCTGCTTTCGGGAGGAGCTCCAATGACACCTTCCATTGCAAGGAAAGTAATTCAACTATTTCAAAATCTCACCATTCCCAAAGAAGATCAGTTCGGATTGAGTCCAAGAGAAGCGGATGTTTTGAATTTACTGACTTCAGGACATAGTTATAAAATGATTGCTGACAAATGCAATATCAGTTTAGAAACGGTGCGCTCACACATCAAAAAAATATACGAGAAACTCCAGGTACATTCTGCAACAGAAGCCGTGGCCAAAGTCATGTCGAGAAAAGGATAGGGATGCAAACGATAGGAACTATAGGTATCGGGGTAAGGGGAACTTTAAAACACCGATTCCTTCAAACCATTGTTTCATGATTTCATTTCTGAATCCTTTAACTTCTTCTATACCTTTGATTCTCCCATATATATGGGATTGACAAGAGGATCAGTAAAAGCGAGTTTTGTGGTTCTATTTTATGATATATTCAAAGCAAAATTATGTACTTGATAAGAGACATCTTTCAATTGAAATTTGGGGCGTTTAAAGAGGTACTGCAATTGATGAGGCAAGCTAAGGCACAAAATATTTTACCCGATGCCCATACCCATATTGCATCGGATTTTACCGGTCGTTCATACAGATTGATTTTTGAAAATCAGTACGAATCATTGGCTGCTTTTGAAAAAAGCCTTATGGAAGGAATGAGAACTAATGAATGGCAGCATTGGTATGCACAGTTCAAGCAGCACATTGAATCATCCGAAAGGGAAATTTTAAAGATACACGATTTGGGTTCGTAATGAGTAAGAGAGAGAACAGAACTTGAACTCTCTGTGAATATAATTCGTATTTTAAATTGCAAATTGTTTCATATACTAAATTAAAATTTATCATGGAAGAACTTAAATTAAATGAAACCACGAAGCGCAGAAGCTTTCTTGGTAAACTTGCAACAGGTGCCGCAGCCTTAGGTCTGGCATCAATTGTAACGCCTCTGAAATTGGAAGGACAGGATAAAAAACCAACTGGTAAGAAGATGCCTGCAAAATCAATGCATCCGGCGGACCAATGGTTTAACAAATTAAAGGGCAGTCATCGTGTTGTTTATGATGCGCCTCATCCCCATGAAATATTTCCTTTTGCATGGCCATTGATTTTTATCATGACAAATGGTGCAACTGGTACCCCCGCCAGTGATTGCGGAGTTGTCGTTGTGCTGCGTCATGACGCAATATGTTATGCATTCCAGGACAGCATGTGGGCGAAATACAACTTCGCTGAAGTCTTTAAAGCGAAAGAACATGGACCTGCTTTTCAGGCTGAAGATGCAGCAGTGGCAACCAAAACACGGAATCCGTTCTGGAATACAAAAGTTGGGGATTTTAAAGCTCCGGGGTTTGGTGCAATTGATATTGGTATTAAAAATTTGCAAAAGAATGGCGTCATGTTGTGTGTATGCGAAGCAGCAATGACTGTTTACTCAAATGCAGTAGCAGGCATGATGAAGATAAATGCAGAAGATGTATTGAAAGAATGGAAAGAGAACATCATTCCGGGAATCCAGATGGTGCCTTCTGGTGTTTGGGCTTTGGGACGTGCACAAGAACATAAATGCGCTTATATTTTTGCCGGTTAAGAAACCAATATATATGTAATTAGCATTGAGTATTGATCGTGGAATTATTAATTTTCAATGATCAATACTCAATCCGTTTTTGTTTGATAATCCTGGATAATTCAATTTTTTAGTCTTTGATCCTTATTGTCCATTATTATCGGATTGAGAAAGCTCTTATTGATTAATTTCTAAAATTGAATTCATGAAAAAAACATTTTTATTTTTATTGATGACATTTCTGTTGAGCAACTTTTTATTTGCACAGAAAGCTCCTTACAAAGTAGTTTTTGATGTTACCAGTAAAGACACGATCGTACATCAGATGGTTGTACGCTGGATCAGGGAAATTATCAACACGGATCCTGCTGCAGAAATTGAGGTTGTCTATTACGCCAAATCATTGGATATGATCACCAAAGACCGGTCCGTTGTCGCAGATGATGTAATTAAATATGCAGCAAAAAGTAATGTCAGCTTCAAGGTATGTGAAGTGGCCATGAAAAACAACCAGGTGGAGCGAAGCCAACTTCTTGCAGGAGTTCAAACGGTACCCGATGGTATTTACGAAATCATTTCAAAGCAGCATGAAGGCTGGGGTTATATTAAAGCCGCGAGATAAATTTATTAGCAATTAATAATTAATAATTAATCATTGTGATGAGAACTTTAAACTCATAACTCCTGCCCGTCCGGCAGGCGGGCATAACTCATAACTTTAACTTCTTTCAATTGAAAATCTTAATTTTTGGTGCATCGGGAAGGACTGGCCATGAGTTGGTTTCACAGGCTTTGGAGCAAGGACATGAAGTCTATGCATTTGTGCGCAATCCCGAAAAATTAAATGTGAAACATTTCAAGCTTCATGCAATTCAAGGTGATGTGGTCAATGAACGGGAGGTTGAGAACGCAGTCGCAGGTAAAGAGGCTGTCATTTCTGCACTGGGTGCTACAAGTCCCTTTAAGTATGATCAGACTGTTGTAGATGGATTGGAAAATATTATCAGAGCTATGGAAATGCATCAGGTTAAAAGGTTGGTATACATGTCTGCCATTAATGTTGGAGACAGCATTTCTCACGCCGGTTTGTTAATCCGATGCCTGGCACCCCTGCTGCTTCGATCGGAAACCAAAGGTCATGAAGCGCGTGAAAGAATCATACGGAACAGTAAGGTGGACTGGACTTTGGTGAGAGCTGCAGGATTGAACAATGGAAAATTGACCAATCAATATCGAAGCGGTATTGATGTTTATGCAAAAGGAATTGCGGCGGCTATTTCACGGGCGGATGTCGCAAGTTTTATGATAAAGCAATTGGCAGATTCTTCATATATCAGAAAAGCACCTTTAGTGATGTATTGATTTTACGAATTTGTAAGTTGTAACTTAATTTATTATTTAATGCAAATCATATTTTATCATTAATAAATATTCAATTCCATGAAAATTATTAAAATATTTTTTCTCTTCTGGTTACTTACAGCAATGGCATGTAGTGGCAACACCAACAAAACCCTGGATGGAAAATCATATCAATTGAGCACCTGGGATATTAACCATCCTGAGAAGCAAGATCCGGACCTTCTGGTATTTAAAAACGGCATGATGGATTCAGAAGCTTGTCATCAATACGGGTTTACAGCGGCTTCGTACAAATCGAGTTATGAAAACGGAATGATTTCTTTTTCGGGAGCGATCACGAGTCCTGCAGAAGGCATCATGACCATCGAAGGAAAAGCCAGGGAAAACAGTATTGAAGGAACTATGGTTTGGAAAAAACAAGGACAGGCAGACATTCATTATGGATTTAAGGGAAATCTGAAATCGGAGTAAAATCTGGTTTATTTTAGTGTTGGTCTTTATAAATAAGCAGATTGAATCGTGAATCATCCAGGAAAATATTTTAGTAGCAATCCAATCTTTAACAAACACATTTCATGCACTAAATTGTCTGAGATGATGATCTAAGTGCCTCCAATACAATCTTCCTAAATCTTTTCTTGACAATGTCCCGAAAACCGGATGGGCTTTAAATTTATAATCGGGAGGAACGTTTACAAATCTGTGAATCAGTAACAATAATGTTTGTTTGTCAGAATCAAAATCAATTGGTTCTGTCATTCCTTGACCAGGTAAAAACTCACCGGCTGTAGGTGCAGATTTTGGCCAGGGAATAAAACGTACCATCCATTTGCCGAAAAAACTTTGAAAGACTGCATTGTGTAGATCAACGGCTTCTTTTTCTCCCAGGCTGTGACGAAACGGATCGGAAAGATGAGCCAATATCTGATGAATGGTCATTCGGCCCCAATTGCGTTGATTCGATGGCTCCAGTTGTTCTATTCTCCTGATCAAATGTTCCCGATCATCTAAATGAAATAAGTTTTTCATGTCGAAATAAATTATTAATGAACGTAAATTTATTTTCCGGGAGCGGGTACCGCACCTAGTTGGATTAACAAACCAAGCACGTCCATAACAACCCAATTTTCTCTTATTTTACCATCTTTAACCCGCCAAATATCCATATACTCTACATGGACTTTTTTATTTGTAGGCGGAATGCCCATAAAAGTATCCTGATGTGTTGCCTCCCAATATGCATAGGTAAAAACTTTATCATCTTGTTCGTATTGCAAATTTCTGACAATATGGATATCCGGAAATCCTTTGAACAGTGATTTCATTCCTTCTGTAAATGCGGCTTTATTATTTTGACCTGGTTGCGGGAAATGATGTGAGATAAAATCGTCCCCCAACAATTCGTTCAACAAGTTAGGATTATGTTTGCCAACTACATCGTCTGAAAACCGGTTCTCGAGTAATTGAGCTCCGGATGCAGCACTCAAAGTAACTTTCTGTGGTTGTGAATTACAGGATTGAAAGAAGAATAAAGTAAGCAAGCCATAACCAATTGCTAATTTCATGATTGTGATTTTAATTGTGAATAAAAAATTTGACGGGACAAAGTTCATGAATAGGGATACTCTGAATTAATCCCATCGGGAACTTAAATGTGCCGCAATGGATTTTTTCTCAATTCAGATGGCAGGATCCGGTATTCTTTTTTGAATGCTCTGGTAAATGCAGAGAAATTTTCGTAGCCGACCTTTTCCGCTACTTCTTGTATGCTCATATTGGAAGATAATAATAATTCATTGGCCTGATTCATCCTTAATTTATGGAGAAACTGAAATACGGGAAGGCCATAAACTGTTTTAAAACCCTTTTTAAGTTTGAATTCATTGGATCCGATAAGTTGAGCCAGTCTGCTCAGACTTGGCGGATTGGCAATATCCTGCTCGATGATGGTTTTAGCATGGTGGATTTTCTCTTCATCTTTTTTCGGAATGAATTGAACGGATTCTGAATCATACTTATACATGTCGATCATGATGGCTATGAGTTCCAGCATTTTACTTTCGAGAAATATTTTCTCTGCAACCGGGGAATATCTTTCCAATAAAATTTGTCTTGCAATCTGTCTTACCCTGGGGTGCCAATTATGATTTTTGAAATAACATAAATTGCGGTTTTCACTTGCGGTGATAAAATTTTTAGGGAGTATTTGAATGGCATCACCCAATATTTTATAATACTTTTCCAATGGGAGAAATAAAGTAGCAGTTGCAAATTCTCCTTTGGTTTCAATTCGTGTTTGAAATTTTTCATCAGGCAAGAGCAACACATTGCAGTTATCCGGATTCGCTTCTGTTGGAAGATAATTGCCGCTTAGCGTAAAGCGTTGTTTTCCTTTTATGCAAAAATTAAAAACAGCATGTGTTTGCTTCAAGGAGTTTTGTGAATGCAGCAAAGTTTTATTTTTGGAAAACCCCGAAGTCAATTTATAAAAAGCACCATCAGTTACATTCACCTCTTTATAGTTCAACAGAATCTCAGTATTTGAAATCTCTGTACTTTGATCTAATAAAAGTTCTTCCATATTTTGAAATGATGATGGATAAGTCACCGGATCAAATTACGATATTTTCAGTATTCTGGATTTAAGCCTGAAGTTGGATCCGTGACCGGTTATGCGACAGTTACTTTTTTATCCAGATAGACATCCTGAATGGCGTTCAGTATTTCAACTCCTTCCTTGATTGGCTTTTGGAAGGCCTTTCGACCGGAGATAAGACCCATACCTCCTGCTCGTTTGTTGATGACTGCTGTGGTTACGGCTTCCTGTAAATCCGATTGTCCTTTGGATTCTCCACCGCTGTTAATCAAGCCGATTCGTCCCATATAACAATTGGCGACCTGGTAGCGGCATAGATCAATAGGATGATCTGAACTCAATTCAGAATACATCTTTGGATTTAATTTTCCATAAGACGAACCGCCCATATTTAACGCCGTGTATCCTCCATTAAGGCTTGGGAGTTTTTGTTTAATGATATCGGATTGAATGGTTACCCCGAGATGATTGGCTTGTCCTGTAAGATCCGCGGCGTTGTGATAATCTTTTCCATCTTTTTTAAATGCAGGATTGCGGAGATAACACCACAATACCGTAATCATTCCAAGCTGGTGAGCATATTCAAAGGCTTCTGCGACCTCGGTAATTTGTCTTGTACTTTCTTCCGAACCAAAATAAATGGTAGCACCAATTCCTACAGCTCCCAGATTCCATGCATCTTCCACATTTCCAAATAAAATCTGATCGGCTTTATTGGGATAAGATAATAATTCGTTGTGATTAATTTTTACAATGAAAGGAATCTTGTGTGCATATTTTCTTGAAGTGGAAGCCAACACTCCAAATGTAGAAGCCACTGCATTGCAGCTTCCTTCAATGGCCAGTTTAATGATATTTTCCGGATCGAAATATAATGGATTCGGAGCAAATGATGCACCCGCACTGTGTTCGATGCCCTGATCCACAGGCAAGATGGAAACGTATCCGGTTCCATGCAGGCGGCCGTGATTCAGTATAGTTTGCAGACTCCGTAAAGTTTGATTGTTTCTGTTGGTGATGGACCAGATTTTATCTACAGTATCTTTTGATGGCAGATGCAATGTAGATTTTGAAATGGTCTTGCATTCATGATTGAGATAATAATCCGCTTTATCTCCCAATAATTCCTGAATGGATAGTTTTGACATTATGGATCCGGTTTAGATAATGTAATTCATTTTTTTTCTAAAGACTATTCGTGATTCCAAGGTAACATAAATTGAATCTTTAATAGTAAACTCATCACTCCTGCCCGTCCGGCAGGCGGACATCACTAATAACTATTATGACTTCCTACTTTGCTTTTTCCAATAGCGCAACACCATTCGCCATAAATTTCATTTCTTCACTGGGTTCAGTAATTTTTGCAATTTCTTCAGCAGATTTTCCTTCGTCTTCAGCATAGTGTTTCAGTTCATCAACCGGTGTAACTTCTTTGAATGCTTTTCCGGCAACCATCACTTTGCTACCCGTTAAATCTTTCGGTACAAAAAATCCATAATCTTTAAATTTAACAAAGAGACCTGTGCTGTCTGTAGGACTTTGACTCAAGACCATCCAACATCCTTTTACCTGGCATACTCCGGTGACATATCCTGTGACTTTGGTCATTATGCTGTCATTGGATTTCAATGCATCAAGTGCAGCATCTACGGTGATGCTTGCCGAAGTATCTATGGTTTCGCCAAAATATTCGATGGTAGCTGCTGTGGCAGTTGATTGAGAGGATTCTTGATTTTTCTCTGATTTACAACTTAGGAAGATTAGAATAAGAAGGATGAAGAATGGAGCTTTCATTTTAAGGATATTTTTAAGTCGCAAAGATACTAATCCGTCTGCGTTTTATGTTCCCAATCCATAGTAACCAAATTATACTTCTGTTTAATTTTTTTAATCTTCAGATATATTATAACTTTGTTTAATATATAAATCTGATTTATCCTCGTTTTGCCATTTGATCAAATTAGCGTTCATGAAAAAAATACTTGTCGGCCCGGTTCTTTTTCTTTTATTAGGATGTTCGGTTATGTATGGCCAGGGATGCACTAAAGGCAACTGTTTCAATGGTTTCGGAACATATAAGTATGGCGATGGAAGTCGGTATACCGGTGATTTCAAGACAGGTAAACGGCATGGAAAAGGCATCTACTATTATGGCAACAACAATAAGTATATGGGTGAATGGTTCAACGATAAGCGCGAAGGGGAAGGCAAACTTGCTTTTGGCAACGGGGATGTGTACACCGGAAATTTCAAAGCCAACAGGATAGAAGGCCAGGGCAGCATGGATTTCAAAACCGGTGACAAATATACCGGCCACTGGAAGGCAGGCAAACCATTCGGAAAAGGCACCTATTACTTTGCAACCGGCGAGCGGTATGAAGGAGAATTTGTCAACGCCAGGTTTGAAGGGCAGGGCAATCTCTATTTCAAAAGCGGCAGCTATTACAAAGGCAACTGGAAAGCAAGTAAGAAAGAGGGCTATGGAGAATTCAGAGATGTCAGTGGTAAAACTATTGCCGCACAATGGAAAAATGATAAGTTGTTAAAAATTCTGGATGACAGCTCTTCTGAAACTTTAAAGGATTCACCCAATAGTCAAGTGGTCCAGACAAATGAAACTAAAGAATCTGTTGAATTAAAGTCAAAAGTTAAACCCGATGAATCATCTCAGGTCAGGGAGAATGATGTGGCGACTGTCCAAACCGGAACACAACCCATTAAAAAAGATAAAATTTCCATACCGAATGATGATGAATCTTATGTACAATTGAATGGAATCAATCTTCCCAATTGCAATGCCATATTTTGTGCAAATGGCAAAGGGATTTTTACATACGGTGATGGCTCTAAATATGTTGGTGAATTTCTTGATGGTGAACCAAAAGGTATGGGGGTTTGCTATTATGTAAATGGGGATCGCTACGAAGGAATGTGGGAACATCATGCCCCGCAGGGAGAAGGCATCATGTATTTTAGTTCAGGTTTGACTTATGGTGCTATTTGGGATCGTGGGAAATCCGTAAAAGAACTGCAGCGCAAAAAGGAATTTATTTTTGATCAGAATGTACCAGTTGAAAAAAGTCCTGAAGTAAAAGTATGGGCTGTCATTATCGGAATCGCACGATATGAACACATGCCCTCTTTAAAATATTCAGACGATGATGCGTACCGGATATATGCATTTCTAAAAAGCCCGGAAGGGGGTGCACTGAAAGATGATCAGATTCGAATTTTGATCGATGAAGAAGCGACGCGTAATAATATTTTGCAGGCATTAAATCAAACCTTCATGCGTGCCGATGAAAATGATGTGATCATGATGTATTATTCCGGTCATGGCTTGGAAGGTACATTCATTCCAATCGATTATGATGGCATAAGCAACTTGTTGAAACATGACGAAGTCAAGGAGATTTTAAACAAGTCTCATGCTAAACATAAAGTGTGCTATCTGGATGCCTGCAATTCCGGAAGCCTGCTTGCTTCTAAAGGATCGAATTCAAATTCATTATTGTATTTCTATGATGAAATAGAAAAGACTCAGGGAGGAACGGCATTTTTTATGTCATCAAAAAGCAAAGAATTTTCATTGGAAGATGGAGGCTTACGCCAGGGTGTTTTTTCTCATTTTTTAATAGATGGATTGAAGGGACATGCGGATAAGAACCGCGACAAGATGATCACATTAAAAGAACTTTTCAACTATGTGTACACCAATGTGAGGCAATACACCGGGAATGTACAGACTCCTATGATTGCAGGAGATTATGATGAGAATATGCCGGTGTCGTTCATCAGAAAAGATTGAATTGATCATTTTTCTTCTTCAACTTATTTTACCTTTTTTACTCATCATAAGAATAACAGCATCTTATGTCTGTATTTACGAAAATTATTTGTGCAAGTGCGCATTTCCTGTAAGAATGAACTCGTAAAATGTTATAAGTCAATAACAGGAAATGTATTTATTTTTAAAAAATAATATTTCTACTAAATCGAAATTGCAAAAGGAGTAATAAGTGATAGTACAAGTTGCAACTTCTATCAGGGTAAACCCTGATTTTTTTATACAAATCAAAATTTTAACACGGAAAATTAGGAATCGGCAACAGACTTGATTAACCTTGTCTCGACATATCCGGAACAACCATCTTCATTTGACCTTATCTCGTTTATTCAAAG
This sequence comes from Saprospiraceae bacterium, assembly GCA_044227375.1. Taxonomy (GTDB): domain Bacteria; phylum Bacteroidota; class Bacteroidia; order Chitinophagales; family Saprospiraceae; genus Vicinibacter. The sequence continues at coordinate 1,367 of JBGAWX010000076.1, read as the reverse complement.
AAGGCATTTGCTTTTCTTAGATATTGTATTGCGACCAGGATGTCGGGTCTGAAATGGGTATTAGAAGTAAAAACTAAAACAAAACGCTAGGGACGTATATTATTTTTTAACCTAAAATGTAAAAAGATGGAAACAAAATCTTTTAACGCGTCGGCTTTACAGCCCATTGCAGATTTTATCTCAAAATTAATTGGGGGGGGGGCAAATTAAATTTTGCCAACTTAAATTTCTGCTCATTGCCCTGGCATTCATTTCAGATATATTTCCTGGAATGATTAAATTAGCTGCACAAACAGATACTATGATTTGTGATAATGGTGGATTTGAAAGTAATTTTCTTTATTACACTGGACAGACAACGGTTTTTGATCATGGAAGCGATGATTGCAATCCAACTCAAGGTGGTAACCCTTGTGTTTGGAGTTCGGCATCATTGCCAAGTTTTCGAAAATTCGAAATTGTTACAAATGGAATTGACACATTAACAGGTATAAATAGAACCAAATTTGGAAGTAAGGCGCTTTTGTTGAATCACCGATACAGTCATAAACTCACCTGTGGTAAAACTGACAGCACTATAAGCAAAATCATTAAGAGATTCAAAGTCACAGAAGAAAATAGGGACTTCACGGTTTGGTTTGCCGCTATTCTTGAGGACCCTGGTGATGGACATATAAATAGGGAACCATTTTTTAGTATTTCATGTGATCGTGCACCAAATTCCGACTTATGTTTTGATGCATTGCAACTGAATTGTGCGGAAGAGTATGACGATGAACTTTGTACTTTTGGTGAAATTAATTTAATTGATTGGACTTGTCACCGAATCAAAATACCTAAAAATATGATTGATAGTATGGCGACCTTAGAAATTATGGCTGCGGATTGTGGAGAGGGATTGCATTTTGGGTATGCTTATGTTGATGGAATTTGTGAGGAATGTACCGGAAGTGCATTAGGAACAGTAATGCTCCTTGACAGTTTATTCGATTGTGATGCTCTTGGAATTAAGCATTATTCTTGTGCAGGAGATACCATAAGTGTTTGTGGAACATACACATTACCGATCGTATGTGGCGATTGGCAAATCGACTCAATTGAGGCTCCAGGATTTGACATTTTTGATTTGGAATTTGATACAGAAAATCAAACATTTTGTTTCAAACTTTCAATATCTGATTTTCCAGAAGATAGTTGTCGGGATTTCTATGTAATTGCTTATTTCAGTTCAGATCTTTCCGGTTATGCGACCGCTTTAAGCAATTCAATTGAAATTTGCGATACTGATTTTCTAGAATACAATACTGAAGTTAATACTGGTACCTGTCAAAACAATAATACCACTAATATGCTTTCCGATGATTATT
>JBGAWX010000075.1:0-12944 GCA_044227375.1 Saprospiraceae bacterium | reverse complement strand
AGCGCGAAGAATGGATCGCGAATTTTGCGGTACCCGTGGAGAGGATGATTGGGGACCAGAAGTAGGATTTTGTTGTGAGGATGTTGGAAAAACCATTATGGTCGGCCTTAAGGCAGTAGATCATTATGGCAACGAAGCAATATGCATGGTGAACGTGGAGGTTCAGGATAAAGACAGGCCACTGATCACTTGCTTACCAAACATTACGGTGGATTGTCGTTTCGACATTGACTACAATCATTTGGAAGTATTTGGAAAAATTGTAACCGACACTGCAGACCGTGAAAAAATTATTATCGACCCACGGTATTATCATGTGATCGACGGTCACGCGATTGATGGCATTGCAGAAGACAATTGTCCACCAACGATGTTGGATTCCGTAGATGTAAGTAATATAAATCAATGTGGCTTGGGTTATATTATAAGAATATTCCAGGCTGTTGATCTGCAAGGCAACAGAAGCGATGTTTGTTATCAATACATTACGGTAATCAATCACGAGTCGTTCGATAGTGCGGATATTGTGTGGCCGCTGGATTTGGATACACTCGGAATTTGCAATCCTGATGAACTCATCCCTGAACGATTGCATGCACCTTATGATAAACCTGTTGTAAGTGATGATGAATGCAGTTTGATTGGATTGAGTTATGATGATGTCGTCTTTTCACCAACACTTCCCGGCGATCCGTGTTTTAAAATATTCAGAACCTGGCGAGTGATCGACTGGTGTCAGAGGGACAACTATGGCAACATTATCATTTGGTCTCATACACAGGTAATCAAAGTGATCAATAATGTGGATCCCGTCATTAAAAGAATCAGCCCGGATACTATGGTTTGCAGCTATGACCTGAATTGCAATCCGATTCCAGTTAGATTTTCAATTGAAGCCACGGATGATTGCACTCCGGTGGATCAAATGTTGTATACATACAAAATAGATTTTGATGGAGACGGTAGTATTGATGTAGCAAGATCCGCAATCGGAGGAAATGTTGCAGAAGGCACATGGCCAATCGGCAGACATCTTGTAAAATGGGAAGTTGAGGATCGTTGCGGGAACACAGCAAAATCACAGTTTGTATTGGATCTCAGAAATTGTAAATCCCCGGTAGCATATTGTTTGAATGGGTTGTCAACCAATTTGACCCCAATGGATACTAATGGTGATGGCATTCCGGATGTTGCATTGGATACAGTTTGGGCAAAAGATTTTGATGCAGGTTCTTATCACAATTGTGGTTATCCGGTATTTCTTAGTTTCTCTCCTGATCTTAATGATACTTACAAAGTATACAATTGCGACAGCATTGCCGGCTCTGGTTTAAAGACTGTAGAAATGTGGGTTACTGACATTAATGGGAATACTTCATTCTGCAGAACCTTTATAGATATTCAGGATAACAGCAATTTCTGTCCACCGAATTTGAAAAATTCAAATGTGGATGGATTGATTGAAACAGAAAAAAGTGACAGGGTAGAAAATGTGACCATAGCATTGGAAAATTCAGGATTGAGTGCAGTAAGCACGGATGCTTCCGGAAGATATTCGTTTCTGCAAATACCAAATGGTCAGCATGTGATTGTGAGACCTTCCAAAACGGATGGCTGGTTGAATGGGGTATCTACCGCTGACATTGTAAAAATACAGCGGCACATCCTCGGACTGGAACGTTTAAATTCAGTATATAAAATGATTGCCGCAGATGTCAACAAGAGTCGTTCCATTACAGCAAAAGATGTTTCAGATTTAAGAAAATTAATATTGGGGTTGACCACAGAGGTCACCGGAAATACAAGTTGGCGATTTGTACACCAATTGTATCCATTCAATGATATCAATACGGCATTATCACAAAATTTCCCTGAAAGTTATGAGATCAATTCATTAAAGGGGAATATGAATCTCAACTTTTATGCTGTGAAGACAGGTGATGTTAATGAATCTGCTGCAACAAAAGGATTTAACAATAGTAAAAACAGGAGCAGGAGTATATTGGAGCTGCAGACTGTGGATAAAAAGATGCTTAAAGATGAAGTGGAGGACATTGAGATAAGAGTCAATAATGGTGCTTTGTTTTCAGGTTTGCAGTTTACCTTGCGTTGGAATGTTGGACAACTTGAATTGATTTCAGCAGAAGGAAATGAGGAACTAAAAATCCGTGATGATAATTATTCTCTGTTGCATTCTAAAGAAGGGAAGTTGAGTTTTAGTTGGAATGGTGAATTAAGTAATGGTGATCTCATTCTTAAACTTCGGATGAAAGGTTTGAAGGAATTCAATCTTTCAGATGCCATCGCAATGACTTCTGAAATCACACCAGCATTATCCGTGACGAAAGACGGTGGGGAGGAAGGAGCGATTGCAATGAATTTTGTTGGATCTGGACCGGACGACTTTGTAGTTTTACAGAATGAACCCAACCCGTGGAATCATCAGACTACTATAGGTATGGTCTTGCCTGAAGCAGGGGAAGTTGGAATAACCGTATATGATCTGGCAGGAAAAATCTATCTCAGCGAAAGAAAGCAAATGAATAAGGGGTATAATGAGTACATATTAAGTGAGTCTCAATTGGCTCATTCCGGTGTGTATTATTACCAGGTAGATTTTCTTACCAGCACAGTCACCCGAAAGATGGTCATATCAAAATAAGTCAGCAATAACTATTCATAGTTAGAAATTAAATCAGCCTTCACTTCAAAGGGAGAAGGCTGATTCATTTAAAAAAATATGTAAAAAAATTCTAATATATTCAAAATAGTGTTAAGTTTGCACTGGTTTTACCCCAATACATAGTTCTTTAGTCCGCATCGGATTTAGCGAAGTATTCATACTTTAAAATTCATTGAACATGAAAATTACTACTTCGCTGTATTCATCTCTATTGGTATTATTAATTTTAGCATCTGGATATCAGACTGTTAGCGCTGGGATTGTATTTGACGGAAGTCTGGGAATCAATGCGCCGCCGGCAATCATCGGTGGTTACACCATGACTCCTTTCCCATTGGATGGAAGACCCTTGGGGAATCCAGAGACTCAGGTTGATAATCCATTGTCCTGTGGTGGGACGATTGATTTTTCAGTACCTTCTATACATGCGCAAATCGGATTCGGTTGGGCCAGCTGGTCTCATGGTTATACAGGTGATGTCTATTATAATTTCGGACAAACAATCACCATTACGCTGCCTCCAAATACGAATGCATTTTATTGTTATGCTGAGCCAAACGATTTTAGCACCTATACTGTAGAAGCGATTGCCAACGATGGAACTTCTTCAGGACCTATGCCTGTAATTGGATTTGGTGGTGCAACAGGATTTGCTTTTTATACAACAGGATCTTGCAATCTTACCACAATCACAATTAATGTCGATCCATACGCCGGAGGATTTGCTATTGGTGAATTTGGTATTAATGGTTGCTGTGATCCAAATGCAACTCTTGCATGTAAGAATATTAATGTGTCGTTGGATGGGGACTGTCGTGCTTTCATTTCACCTCAAATGGTACTCACAAACAATGACTATTGTTTTAATAATTTTGTGGTTAATCTGACACATTACGGAACACCGGTACCAAATCCTATAGATTCACATTATCTAGGACAACATATTGTGGCAACAGTTTTGGATTTGACTACGGGCAATTCTTGTTGGAGTGATGTTTTAATAGAAGATAAATTAGCACCTATCGCTATCTGCAGAGCTGATACCACGGATTGTTATTTATTTGACTTTGATTTTCCGCTTAATTATACAGGAACTGATTGCAGTCTCTATAGTGTAAAAACCATAGATGAACGCATTGAGCATTTTGATTGCAATGCAGAATTTCTTAAAGCGGTCTATAGGGATATATTAATTACAGATGCAGGCGGTAACACAGATCAATGTACGGATACAATTTTGGTAAAACGGATTACTACTGACGATGTGGACTTACCCGATTATCCAAGGGATTTAATCTGTGAATTGCCGTTTTATGAGGATGAGAATGGACATCCACATCCAATCATGACTGGACTGCCTTATGTTACCTTATCAAATGGCAACTCAATACCTGTTTGGCCATTAAATAGTTTATTAGCATGTAATTTATTGATTACATACGAAGATATTGACTTAGGTGAGATTAATTGTGTTAGGAAAATAATGAGGAACTGGACCGTTAGAGAATGGTGGTGTAATACCGAAATCGTAAAATCTGTAGTTCAGTTGATTATTATTCGTGATGTCTTAGGGCCTGTGATTACCCATGCACCCTACGGATTTCCTGCAACGACTGGTAGAAGGGATTGTGAAGCGAGAGTGTTGTTACCTCCAATTGAAGCAATGGATTATTGTCACAATGATCTTAGAGTGGATATTGCATATCCCGGCGGAATATTGATTGATCAGAATGGTGGATACGTAAACCTACCGGTTGGAGAAGACACTATTTATTATAGAGTGTACGATGGTTGTTACAATTTGACGGAATATTATATAGTAGTGCATGTAAAAGATGAGACGGAGCCGGTTGCTGTTTGTGACCGCAATACGGTGGTCGCAATTACTCATAATGGGTTCAGTTGGGTATCCGCAGATGTATTTGATGATGGCAGTTTTGACGAATGTGCGTTACATCATTTCGAAGTGAGAAGAATGGATAGTGCTTATTGCGGTACAAGGGGTTTTGATGACTGGGGTCCTGAAGTTGGATTTTGTTGTGCCGATGTAGGACATATGGTTATGGTTGCATTCAAAGCAGTAGATCATAGTGGTAATGAAGCCATCTGTATGGTGAATGTGGAAGTGCAGGATAAAGACAGACCATTGATTACTTGCATTCCGGACATCACGGTAGATTGTCGTTTTGATATTGATTACAATCATCTCGATGTATTTGGAAAAATTGTGACTGATGAAGCAGAACGGGATACGATCATCATCGATCCAAGGTATTATCATATTATTGGAGGTCATCCGCTTGATGGCATTGCACAGGATAATTGTCCACCAACAGTGGTCGAAACAGATGATTTTAGCAATGTGAATCAATGCGGTATGGGATATATTCACAGATCATTCCAGGCGCATGATGAACAAGGCAACCTGAGTGATGTATGTCATCAATATATTTATGTCCTTAATTCTCATCCGTTCGACAGCAATTCAATCGAATGGCCTTTGGATCTGGATACATTAGGGATTTGCGATCCGGATGATTTGATTCCGGAACGTTTGTACAACCCATACGACAAACTTATAGGATATAGTTATGAAGATGAAGTATTTTCGGCAACACTTCCCGGAGATCCTTGCTTCAAAATATTCAGGAAATGGAAAGTCATTGACTGGTGTCAAAGAGATCAATACAATAATGTCATCATTTGGACACATACACAGGTTATTAAAGTAAGGAATAATATTGATCCAAGAATTGAAAGAGTTACGGCGGATACAGTTGTTTGTAGTTATGACATCAATTGCAGACCAATCCCGGTGACCTTTTCAATTGAAGCCAGTGACGACTGCACTCCGATAGATCAAATGTTGTATACTTATAAAATTGACTTTGATAGCGATGGAACTATTGATATATCAAGAGCAGGAATAGGTGAAAATGTAGCTTCAGGCACCTGGCCCATTGGAAGGCATATCGTAAAGTGGGAAGTAGAAGATCGTTGCGGCAATACGGCCAAGACCCATTTTGTTTTGGATCTCAGAAATTGTAAATCTCCTGTTGCTTATTGTCTGAATGGTTTATCAACGAATTTAACACCAATGGATACCACTGGCGATGGAATTCCGGATGTTGCACGGGATACTATTTGGGCAAAGGATTTTGATGCGGGTTCTTATCACAATTGCGGATATCATGTAGATATCAGTTTCTCAGCTGACATTACAAACAACTATAGGGTTTATGATTGCGACAGCATCGGAGTGCGAACTGTGGAAATGTGGGTAACGGATATCAATGGAAATACATCTTTCTGTAAAACATTTATTGATGTGCAGGACAATAGCGGTTTCTGTCCTCCGAATTTGAAGAGTTCAAATGTAGAAGGATTTGTGACAATTGAAACCGGCGATGGTGTGCAGAATGTATCAGTAAATGGCTTGATGACTGACCAGAACGGAAAATATGTTTTCCTGCAAATTCCAAATGGAAATTCAATTTCAGTGAAACCATCAAAAACAGACGGATGGTTGAATGGAGTATCTACGGCGGACATTGTAAAAATTCAAAGGCATATACTTGGATTGGAGACATTAAATTCAGCATATAAGATCATTGCTGCCGATGTCAATAGAAGCAAATCAATTACGGCCAAGGATGTTTCAGATTTAAGAAAATTAATTTTAGGAATAACTACTGAGATTCCGGGAAATACCAGTTGGCGTTTTGTAGATAAAACTTATACGTTTACAAATCCGTTGACTGCACTGGATCAGAATTTTCCTGAATCGTTTGATATCAACTCCGTCAATGGCAATATGAATCTGGATTTCTATGCAATGAAAACCGGTGATGTCAATCAATCAGCAGCAACAAAAGGATTTAATGGAAATACAAGCCGGAACAGAAATGTTTTGGAATTGCAATCAGATGAATTGAAACTATCAAAAGATGAAATAAAGGAAATTGAATTCAGAGTGTTGAATGGAGAGGATTTTGATGGAATGCAATTTACTATGCAATGGGATAAGAGTCAATTGGAACTCCTGAGTGTGAATGGCAATGAAGAATTAAAAATCAAAGAAGATAATTTTTCATTATTGAGATCAGGAGAAGGTAAATTGACCTTTTGCTGGAACGGTGAAGTAAAAAATGGGGACTGGATCTTAAAGTTGAGTTTTAAAGCCAAGCAGGAATGTAATGTTTCTAATGCAATCGTTGTAAACTCATCAATAACACCTTCTTTGTCAGTTGTTAAAAACAACGGAGAAGAGGGTCAGGTCAGTTTGAATTTCAGTGGAAGTGTTGCCAATGAGTTTGTAGTCTTGCAAAACGAACCCAATCCGTGGAACCATGAAACCAGTATAGGAATGTTGTTGCCTCAATCCGGTGAAGTAAGCCTTACGATTTATGATGTTACTGGTAAAGTCTATCTGCGCGATAAAAAATTGATGAACAAAGGTTACAATGAATATATCCTGAGTAAAGATCAACTCATGCATGCCGGAGTATATTATTACCAGGTAGATTTTATGACCAATACCGTTTCAAGAAAGATGATCATAACTGAATAAGTAAATTTTCATTTTCATAATTTGGAGAATAGCCTGTGTTGAAAACATAGGCTATTTTTTTTATTCCGGATTAAGGTTGTAGGGTAGTTGACAGAAGATGGCATTGAAGCAACCCGGAAGAGTTTCTATGTTTTACCATTTAGATTAACATTATAGTCCAATAGTTTAAGATTAGGGTTCAGCGTGAATATGTTCAAGTTGATGATTTCTTCCTTAAGTTGACGCCTTTGAGAATCTTTGGAATGTAATTGGACCATTTCGAATATCCCTGAGATATTCCATCGGTATGCAGGAAAGTATAGATTCCTTAATTTGCGTGAAGTTTATGATTTCTTGAGTATGATCCTGGAGGTATCGATGTGCCTGACTTCGGCATTCATAATCAATTTTGAGCTGATGTTAAAGTACATCCTGTAGTTGTAAAACCGGATGTCTTTAATTTCATAATCCAATAGTTTGCCCGACATGAAGACTCCCGGAATGATTTCGGTGCCGGCAAGCATCTTGTTTATATTCAACAAATAATTTTCAAGGTTTAAATTAATTTGTTCTTCTACAGTGTTTCTCAGTTTATTTTCAGCAAAACCTTTGATGATTGAAAATAGTATTTTTTTAAGTTTTATTCCCCCGAATGTTTTTAATTTAAAGTTTTCAAGTTTTATTTTTTGGTCTTCTTTTTCGTAGATGGGATCAAAACTTAATTCCATTTTACCATTATACCCTCCACTGACGTCCATCATGATGGAGAGTTTTTTATCATTGCCGCTCATGTTAATTCTATGTACTGTTATGCTGCTCATGCCGCTACCGAATTTTTGATTTTCGATTTGTTCCCTGAGAATTTGTTCTATATAAGGCAATGGCAAACGGGATTGAATATAGAATGAAGACATGTTGTCGAAATAAGGCCTTATCGAAAATGTAGGATCGTTGAAAAGATCCTGAGGTTTGGATTCTGCAATTACAGATTCAAAATAAAAAATTACCGGAATTTGCAATTCCTGTAGCGTCATGGACATGGGTCCGATGGCGAGTTCAAGAGGACTTGCAAAGACATGAATGATACTGTCTTCGGTGGAGTACAAGGGTTTCGTAAAAAATTTCTGTGCGGCTACTTTTACAGTGTTCAGATTGAAATTTTGTTTGATGGACTCATCTATGGATTGGCATATATCGGTTTTGTATTTTTTAACTATAAAATTGGCAATAGGCTCAATGGGTAGATTTAACCCTAGAATATTAATTACCGGTTTAGAGACCCAATTGTAATCAACCAACTCCGTTTTATTGAGCAATTGATCCTGAAAAATTTCAATATTGGTTGCAAATTGTACAGAGATAATGCCTTTCACTTTAGCACGTTTGAAAATTCCTCCGGGTATAATGTCCACAAGTAAAGGAATGGTTGTGTTAATTTGATTATTCACAGCCTGCATGTCTATATATCCTGAAATAGAAGTATGAATGCTCACTCCATCTTCTATACTGAAACCTTCGTTGAATAGGTTATTCACGAGATAGTTTAGCGTGGCATTGAGTTCAGTTCGGGATACGTGTATTGTAAGATTTAAGTTCGATGCTGGAAGCGGAGGGGCGGAAATCATATTTTCAGTTGTATCGATGGGATGTATTTTTTTTGAACATTGAATATTCAGCAATACAAGAAAAGCAAAAAATGAAAGTCTTTGGAATGTATTCACAAAATATTAGTTTGAGTTTATGGTCGAATTTTAATTTTTCAAAAGATTGTAATGAGGAGTTTCAAATCATTTTCTAAATTGAATTGCGACTAAATCACAGTAACAATATTTGAAACTTATAGTTTACCTGAGATGATTTCTTCCACGACTGCTGGATCCAAGAGGGTGGTGGTGTCCCCTAAATTGCTGGTATCTCCTTCAGCTATCTTGCGTAATATTCTTCGCATGATTTTGCCGCTGCGGGTTTTTGGAAGACCTTTTACAAATTGAATTTTATCAGCTTTTACGATCGGGCCGATATGTTCCGAAAGATTGTCATTGATTTCTTCGCGCAATTGGGTTTCATGATCATGATTTGCATTAGACACGACAAATGCATAAATTGCTTGTCCTTTGATATCGTGCGGGTATCCGACCACAGCGCTTTCAGTAATGCTGTGATGCATGTTGATTACATTTTCAACTTCCGCGGTACCGATACGATGTCCGCTTACTTTTAAAACATCATCAACTCTGCCGGTAATTCTTATGAATCCTTGTTCATCCCGGAATGCACCATCACCTGTAAAGTATAAATCTTTGAATTGTTCAAAATAAGCTTTTCTGCAGCGTTCATGATTACCATATGTAGTTCTTAAAATTCCCGGCCATGGAAATTTTATACAGAGAAACCCTATTTTATAATTTTCTAATATTTCATGTCCTGCTTCATTCACGATGATTGTTTGAATTCCAGGCAGAGGAAGTGTAGCGTACGACGGTTTCTCGGGTGTTACCCCGGCAAGATTGGAAATTAATATTCCTCCGGTTTCCGTCTGCCACCAGGTATCGACCACCGGACATTTTTTCTTACCAATATGTTCATGATACCAATGCCAGGCTTCTTCGTTGATGGGTTCCCCAACAGTTCCCAGGACGAGAAGACTATCCAGTTTTTTATTTTGCAGAAGTTCTGTTCCGAATGTCATCAAACTTCTGATCGCGGTTGGTGCAGTGTACAAAATATTGACCTGATGTTTATCTACGATATCCCAGAATCTTCCTGCATCCGGCCAGGTCGGGATTCCTTCGAACATTAATGTTGTTGCACCGGCGGATAAAGGACCATAAATAATATAACTGTGACCCGTGATCCAGCCAATATCTGCTGTACAGAAATGAATTTCTCCGGGTTGATATTGAAACACATTGACAAAACTATAGTTTGCATAAACCATATACCCGGCGCAAGTATGCACAACTCCTTTTGGTTTGCCTGTAGAACCTGAAGTGTATAAAATAAAAAGCGGATCTTCAGCATCCATTTCTTCTGCAGGGATAGCGATAGCTGAATTAACATCGACCTTGTTTAACTCCTCATGCCACCATACATCTCTGCCGGTTAGCATTTTGACTTCTGATTGAGTTCGTTGATAAACGATTACTTTTTTTACAAAAGGACAAGTTGACAACGCTTCATCGACGATGTCTTTTAATTCAATGATTTTATTTCCTCTCAGGGCTCCATCGCAACAGATCATGTATTCTGCATGAGCATCTTGCATTCTATCGGAAATGCTGTCCGCACTAAAACCACCAAAGACTACACTGTGAATTGCGCCAATTCGGGCACAGGCTAATGCAGCAATAGTCAGCTCCGGAATCATTCCCATGTATATGCATACCCGGTCTCCTTTACTTACACCGAGATTTCTCAATACCTGAGAGAGGCTGCAAACCTGCGCATGCAATTCCCTGTAACTTATGGTTCGATTCAATTCTTTAGGATCATTGGGTTCCCAAATTATTGCTGGAGCATCAGCTTGTGTTTGCAAATGTCTGTCGATACAATTTTCAGTAATATTTAATTTGCCGCCTATGAACCATTCCACTTTAGGTGTTTTGAATTCCCATTCAAGGATTTTATCCCATTTCTTTCTCCAAACAAAATTCGAAGCGATGTCTGACCAGAATCCTTCTGGATCTTCAACACTTCGGTGATATGTGTCACGATATTCTTTTAACGATTTAATTTGATATGGATAGAACATTTATTTCATTTTCAATGTAAAAATAAACCATAGAAAGAATTATTGTGAAAAGAATATTATTTATTTATAAGATGAAAAATGTATTTGTCAAACATGAATTTCCTAGTAGTTGCATGAAGCGTCCCCGCTTCATGCTTGCTTTTAGGTAAATGAAAATGTAAAGGTCCAACAAGAGTTTCCGAATTGTTGCATGAAGCGTCCCCGCTTCATGCTTGCTTTGCCATCAAAAAAATGTAGTGATCAAACAAGAACCTAGGGATTGTTGCTTGAAGCGTCCCGCTTCAAGCAACAATCCCGGGAGATGAAAACATTATGATATTGATCAAATTCAGGAATGGGGATTAAGTATCGAGCAATTTTGAATCGATGGGACGAATACTTATCGAGAATATTAAATGTTGATAAATATATAACTTGCAATTTGTATTTCACGAAAAGCTCGAAAGAGAGATGCTTCAATAATTTGAAATTTGTTCCCCAATGTTAGGCGTAGGCTGCGTCTGTGTGTCCTGCAAAATCCGATTTGCGAAACGATTTATTTAGGGTGTTACGATGTTTTTCCAAACAGTTTATTAAATCCGCTTTTCAACGGTTTCAATTCCTGTTGAACAAATCCATCCGGAAATGTCTCCACATCTTTAAATCCCAATTTTTCATCCCTTCCATCAAAGGGCCAATACACAGTGCCAAATAGATAGTCCCAAATGCTCAGACTGAGTCCATAATTAACACCGTAAGATCCTCTTGGTAAATGCTCTGCGTGATGCCAGATATGCATTTGAGGACTATTGAAAATGTATTTCAATGGACCTATCGGTAAGTAAATGTTGGAATGATTTAAATGGCCAATTGCCAGAGCGAAAATATGTACTATAAAAAAATCGGTGAGCCCGAATCCAATCATTGCGAGGGGTATGTATTCAATGGTCCGGTATACTAAGGTTTCCATAAAATGATATCGGAGATGTGCAGCAAACCCCATTTGTTGTACGGAGTGGTGCACTTTGTGAAATTCCCATAGAAATGGAACTCTATGCAACAGCCGGTGAACATTCCACTGTATAAAATCCCTGAGCACAAACATGACCAGTAGTTTTGACCACAGGGGCCAGGTGCTGATTTCAATAGCTACCAGGTTTTTGATTCCAAAGAGGCCCAGAAAATCATTGAAGAGTTTTACAAAAACATCAGAGAATGCATTGTATGCGATGAGGGAAAAAATGAAAAAATTAAAAAACATATAAAACGCATCCAGCCAGAAATCTTCCCTGATTCTCGGTTGATTCTTTCTCCAGGGAAAGATTTGCTCCAGTGTGAAAGCAAACAAGGATAATCCGATCAGCCAATAAAAATAATTATGCCAGGATGGATTTAAGATTTCTGATTTTAAATAGGCGAAATAAGAGTTATAGGAATTTAAAATGAGTTCTGTATAAGACATAATAGATTCGGTATTAATAACTGAGTTTCTTGAAGGGCTTAAAGTTAATACTATTTATTTAGAATGGTATTTTGATGTGCCTGAAATTTATTTGATCTGGATTCAATAATTAATCATGACCGTATCATGCCAATTTGTTCCATGCAGTGTTAATACTTAAGGAGTATGGAATTAAATAAAATAGTAACAGTGATAATCAAAGCATCGTCGTCGGACACACATACTCTGTCAATACAAATTTTCCAGATTTTTTAATGGTACCAAAGCCCCCATCGACATCAATCAGATTGGTATAGCCTTTGGTTTTTAGTATAGAATTAAAAACCATCGAACGATAACCGCCACCGCAATGTACATAATAGGTTTTGTTTTTATCAATCAGTTCCATACTTTGATTGATGTAATCCAATGGTGCATTGATTGCGTTTACAATGTGTTCCGCATCATATTCACTTTTTTTGCGCACATCGAGAATAGGTCTCTCCGGATGTTTGCTTGCTTCTTCTGCAAATTGTTCGAC
>JBGAWX010000074.1:0-12977 GCA_044227375.1 Saprospiraceae bacterium | reverse complement strand
ATAAGCTAAAATATTTCGGCCATCAACGCTCTTTACATTTCTCTTTTGAATGAATTCAAGATTTGTTTTAATAACGACATGTTGTGGTTTACCCGTTTTATTGATCTTCGCCCTGGCCTTGATGACCTTATTTAAATAATCTGACAACAATATTGCAACCGTTGTGGAAGACAAATGCATGCTGTTCGCCTTAGTCAATGATTCTCCTTTGTCACTTTTAAAACTCATAGCCGGAGTGATGACGGCTTGGCGGTTTGCATCAACAAATTCCTTGAACTTATCTTCAATGATCAAAATCATTTTAGCACCATGCTTCGTCGCTGCATTAATTTTTAGATCGATGTCCGATGACCAGCTTGTAGGAATTGTAGTGCCGGAGATGTAATAATTACCCGCTTTGTTTTTAGGTTCACCATTATAAATCAAAAGGACCTTGTTTTTTACATCCACGTTACGGTAATCACTGTATTTTTCGTCATCAATGCCATATCCTAAAAAAATTAATTCATTTGCATTGAGTTCAAGATTATCATTTTGATTTGGAATGGCCAGGTAATCCCAGAGCTGTTTAAAACCAACTCCATTAACTTTAAAAGAAAGTTTGTCCCAGCTGATCCAGGTAAATCCCAATTGTTGAAAATAAGAATTATTATTTTTTAATTTCGGAATACCGTACTTCTCAAAGAGTCCGGCAATATAATCTCCGGCCCTGTCATTCCCTTTGGTTCCCAATTCACGGCCTTCGCATGAGTCTGAAGCAAGGTACTCGATAATTTCTTTGAGGTTTTCAGATTTGATGAATTTCGAATAGTCACTGGCAAGATCTTTCAATGGTGCAACTGTAGAATCCGGAATGACTACGCTGTTGAAAAAATCTTTTTGTGCTAAGCCGGAGAATGATAAAAAAAGTAAAAAAACAAAACTTAATTTACTCATGAAATTCCAATTTTATCCACTCTCTTTTGGTGTCTTCCTCCTTCGAAAGCAGATTTAAGAAATACGTCAACCATTTTAATTGCTAATTCCTCACTGACAAATCGTGCCGGAATACTTAAAGCGTTCGCATCATTATGTGCACGGGCAAGTCTTGCGAGTTCTTCATTCCAGCATAAGGCACATCGGACAGACCGATGTTTATTGGCAACCATTGCGGTTCCATTTCCACTGCCACAGATGACAATTCCAAAATCTGCTTTGGATTCATCCAAATCATTGCCGACCGGATGAACAAAATCAGGATAATCCACAGAATCATGGCTATACGTCCCATGATCTGTTACTTCAATTCCCTTTTCCTCGAGAAGGGATTTGATAATTTCTTTATACTCAAATCCCGCGTGGTCTGCTCCAATTGAAATTTTCATATATGCCGGATCAGTTTTGCAGATTTGGTGTAGCGGAATTGTATTTATTCAGCATCGTTTCCATTTCTTTAAGAAACTCCGGATCATTCATGGTCTTGCATCGCTCGATAATTTCTCTTACAGCGGACATGGATAAACTCTTGTCTTGTGAAAATCCTTTATTCAAATCTTCTGTAGTCAAAGTGTCAAAAAATTCAAGCATGTCAACGGTTTCTGTGGCAAGTATTCGTAAATGTTTTTTTGCAGATTCAAGATCCCCCGCATCTATGAGCACCTGAATGAATGGCATGATCCTTACATCATATTGAAAATTCATATTCGGAAATGCTTCAAAATATTTATTAGCCATTTTAATAGCACGCTCTTTGTCACCAATAGATTGGAAATTAATTGCAGTTCGCATCATGATCATCCGCATGGCCTGAATGCTCGGGGCATAACTGTGATCAACAAATTGCTGCTCTTTATCAAAATTGCCCCAACGGAATTTATTCATGATGATGTCATAGGTTCTGTCCAAATCTTCTTTTCCTGAACCATAGATGTACAATCCCGGATCACTTTTGGTTTTCACGGGAACAATTCTAAGCGCCATTCCCTCGAGATTTGTATAATCTTCCATGCCCATGAGTTTTTCGCCATTGCATGTTACCGAAAAATAAATCGGGCGATCGTAAATATTCGAATTGATGATATCCAAGACTGCCAGATCATCTTTAGTGATGTAACCCGGATTAATTGTTACAGGAATTCTATCGACAAAATTGGAATCATTAGGAGAGCACAATCCTGCTGCGATGGCTTTTTCACGGTCTATTTGGATATAGACATTTCTCGTGGGCATATGGGTTTCAAATTTTCTACCATTACCTGATTCAACCGGATGATCTTCTCCGAGATATTTTAAAAACTCCGTGGCACTCATTTCGCGGTCTACTCCTTTGCCGTCCGGGTTTTCAGGATTATAATAGAATATCTGATTGCGCAGACTTCCTCTTAATTTATCTTCAGGGATTGAAAATTTCACCGGTGCAGATTCATTGAATCGTCTTCTTTGATTTTCGATATACCAATCCACAGCAATAAGACTTAAATTAATTACCCTTACATCACGACGGATTCCTTCCACTTCCTGAGCATACCACACCGGGTAGGTATCATTATCACCATAAGTAAACAGGATGGCGTTGGGTTGACATGATTCAAGAATGTTGGATGCATAATCTCTTGCAGCATGACTCTTCATCCTGCTATGGTCATTAAAGTTTTGAGTGACAAGGATTGCGGGGATGACCAATCCCATGACTGTGGCTCCTGTTCCGGAAATCAATGTTGACAATTTTAATCGTTCGTTTAATACATTGAAAAGAAACAATACTCCCATACCAATCCAGATACAAAAAGCCAGAAACGAACCTTCCAGCACATAATCCCGTTCGCGTGGCTCATTTGGCGGAGAATTATTGAAGACGCATAATGCGATACCGGTCAAAATAAAAAAGCATAATAAAGCAAGAAAATCATTTCTGTTTTTTCTAAAATGAAATAACACACCAAGCAAACCAAGAATTAATGGTAAAAAATAATAACGGTTTCTCGATTGATCTTCAAGCATCACCCTGGGCAACCGATCCTGGTTGTAAAGCCGGGCACTGTCTATAGATTTTATTCCCGAATACCAGTTTCCATCTTTATTGATCCACGGAAAAAATCCTTGTTCGCCATTTTGCCTGCCCACAAAATTCCACAAAAAATATCTCCAGTACATCCAGCCGAATTGGTATGACCACATAAATTTCAAATTGAAGGCCATCGTAGGAGTACCGGTTTTGCTTCCTTGCAGATATTCCATCCAGGTACGGTAGAGTTGAGGTCTGCCCTGGTCACTGTGGCCAATTCTGGGAAAGAGTATTTTATCTTTATCGCGATAGATGTAATCAAATTTCTGGTCAACAACTTTGTATTCTTTACCGACACGACCCCAACGATCTTCTGATTTCATATCTACCGGTCTTGCATCAAAAATGGGACCTTTCAATAAACTGCGATCTCCATATTGTTCGCGGTTGAGATAAGGTTTCAAGCGCATCACATCATACGGATCATTCATATTGATGGGAGGTTTTGCATTAGCGCGTATTAAAACCACACCAACAGTCGAGTATGAAATGATAAGCAGGAAAAAGGTAAATACCACTTTATGCATCAGGTCATTTCCTTTATTTTTGAAATACCTCAATCCGTAATATCCAACCAGGCAAATAACCAAAATCGTAGGAACTAAACCGCTGTGAAATGGAAGGCCAAATGAATTGACACACAGCTTTTCGAAAAAACTCCACATGTCCGGAATGCCTATAATGATGATACTTTGAAAAAGAAAGATTGCAATGACTCCGCAAAAAGCAGCAATGGCCATTCCTAACCAGGTGTGCTTATCATATCTCTTGAAATAATACAACATCGCAATCATTGGGAAAGCGAGCAAACTCAGCAAGTGAACTCCTGTCGATAAGCCTACGGCAAAGACGGCAAAGATGAGCCATTTATCATTTTTTGGATTGTCTTCCAGGTAATACCATTTCATAGCTGCCCACATCGTCATGGTTGTAAACATGGTGGACATGGAATATACCTCGCCTTCAATAGCCGAAAACCAGGTAGTTGATATGTAACCGGTCGATAATCCCGCGACCAATCCGGCACCAAGTATGGCCATGCTTTGGTTTCCTTCATTTCCATAATCCCTTCCATATAAAGTAAGGCGGCCAAACATCATGGTGATCCAGCAGACAAAAGTTGCTGCCAATGCAGAGCATGCGGAAGACATCAAGTTTACCCCGAATGCGATATAAGACGGATTGTCTGAAAACAGATCAGCTAACCAGGCAAACATGCGCCCAACGATGAGGAATAGAGGAGCTCCGGGCGGGTGGACAACCTGTAACTTATAAGCACCTAAGACGAACTCGCCACAATCCCATAAACTGCCGTTTCTTTCCGCGGAAAAGTAATAGACGGTAAACACCAGAATAAAGACTACCCATCCTACGATATTGGTCCAATTTAGTTTAGTATTCATTTTGTTTTCAATATATTATAGATATGAAAAATTAATATTATAAAAAATATGCCTGTAAAAATAGGAAAACTCCACCACTTCATTTGAGAAAGAACCCGGATTGAATTCAATCCGGGAATAACGTAATGTTGCGCTATGATTGTATGACTTGCTCTATCTTTGGCACCTGTAGTATTAAATTCTAACACATGATCCGGTTAATTCTATTTGGTCTTGCAGCTTATGCACTTTATGTCCTCTTTCTTAAAGATAAAATTATCATCATTGCTCCAAAGGATAAAAAGGACAAAAAAGATAATTATTCAGATTATGAAGAGATCAAGTAAAACGGGTTATAGCTATTAGGATGCAGGCTATAGACAAAAATTCATTTCACACCAAATTCTTAATAATTGGAGTTAATAGTAAAAAAAGTAAAATAGATTTTAACCTCAGTAAAAATTAATACCAGCAGCCTTATATACATCTTGTTCATTACTGCTTAAACACGTGTCATTGAATTCAATTCGAGATTACATCATATTCCAGGATCATCATTTGGTCGTATGTAATAAACCTGCAGGCTTGCCTGCGCAGGAAGATCTGACTAAAGATCCTTCTCTGCATCGATTATTACAGGCGTATTGCAAACAGGATCTTTATTTGTGTCATCGCATTGACAGGCCTGTATCGGGATTAGTAATCCTTGCAAAAAATACAGAGTCTGCGGCAATCATCAATGAACAGCTTTCAAAACAATTGTTTGTAAAGGAATATTTGGCCATTGTTGAGAAAAATGAAATTCCTTCCGAAGGCACACTGGTCAATAAATTGATGAAATCAGCTCAAAAAAAGAAGTCATTTATTAACGAGGAAGCAGATGGGAAAGAATCCATATTGAATTACAAAGTGATTCATGTTTTAGATCAGTATTTATTGTTGAATATTAAATTATCCACTGGCAGATTTCATCAGATTCGTTCACAACTTTCATTTGCTGGCATTCCGGTCAGAGGGGATGTAAAATACGGAGCCAGAAGAGGAATTAAAGATCGGTCTATTGGATTGCATTCCTGGAAGGTGGAATGTATACATCCTTCTACAAAGCAAACAATCCGTTTTGAAGCCCCATTGCCGGTGAATGATATCTGGCCAGTTGTACAGGAAATAATCTCAGCATCATGAATGAAGAACAAAACACACCGCAACGCACGGAAATATCAGATCTCGGAGAGTTTGCATTGATTGATCAATTGACTAAAAATTTTACAAAATACAATGCATCTACAATAAAAGCTATAGGCGATGATGCGGCTGTAATCAAACATGAGAATCAGGAATGCACTTTGGTAAGTACCGACATGATGATTGAAGGAATTCATTTTGATCTTGCCTATTTTCCGTTGAAACATCTAGGATACAAAAGCATTATCAGCAATTTGTCGGATGTCTATGCAATGAATGGCATTCCCGAACAGGTCACGGTTTCTATTGCAGTTTCCAACAGGTTTTCAGTAGAAGCCCTTGAAGTTTTGTATGAAGGTATGAAACTTGCCTGCGATCATTACAAGGTCGATTTAGTGGGTGGAGACACTACGGCTTCATTACGTGGTCTTGTGATTTCTGTTACTGCTATTGGAAAACAGCTTGAACAGAAAATCAGTTACCGAAGCGGGGCAAAACCCGGAGATCATATTTTTGTAACTGGAGAATTAGGTGCCGCGTATCTCGGATTGCAATTGCTGGAACGTGAAAAACAAGTCTATCTTTCCACTCCGGGCATACAGCCAAATCTCGAAGATCAAAAGTATCTTGTTGGAAAATTTTTAAAACCGGAAGCTAAAAGGGAAACCATACAATGGTTGGAAAAATCCGGAGTGGTGCCAACATCCATGATTGACCTTTCTGATGGACTTTCTTCAGATCTCATGCACATCTGCAAGCAAAGTAATGTTGGGGCGGAACTTATAGAACAATTGATTCCAATGCACATTGATACAAAAATGATGGCATTAAAATTTCACATGGATCCGTTGACCTGTGCACTCAATGGCGGTGAAGATTATGAATTATTAATGACTGTAAGTCCGCAAGATTCAGAAAAGGCGAGATTTCTTCCGGAGCTTTATTATATCGGGGAAATCAAAGATGCAGATTTTGGAGTACAATTGAAGGGCAATTCTGGCAATATGCATGCTTTGAAAGCTCAGGGTTGGAAACACTTTTAATCTTGTACCTGAAACCGTTTGGTTCGTAAAGGAAGCATGAGCAGCGTCTTAAAAAGTGCTTCAATAAGTTCTGGAAAACATGAAGTATTGCATATGAATTCAGCTTTGTATTCATGATTCTGAATTTATCCGGATGGCAATGGGGAGATATTATGAAATCATGGAGCTTTTCGAGGTTTTTTAAGTATAGATTTAACTCAATATTTAGACTTAATGAGTCGTTTGATGACCTTCAATGATTAAATTTGCGACTCTTAAAAAATAATTGACATTATGCAGTATAGTTCAGATGTGGAAGGAATGAAAGCACTGGCCCAATCTTATAAGGATCTCAAATCCGAAATTGGGAAAGTGATTGTTGGCCAGGATGAGGTGATCAAGGCTACATTGATTTCTCTATTCAGCAATGGACACAGCTTGTTGGTTGGTGTGCCCGGACTGGCCAAGACCTTATTGATCAATACCATCTCCGAAGTCTTGGATCTGAGTTTTAAGAGAATTCAGTTTACGCCGGATTTAATGCCATCGGATATCACAGGTTCTGAAATACTGGATGAGGATCGTAAGTTCAAGTTCAACAAGGGACCTTTGTTTGCAAATATTGTATTGGCGGATGAGATCAATAGAACGCCACCTAAAACGCAATCCGCATTACTGGAGGCTATGCAGGAGCGAAACATTACAGTAAGTGGAGTGAAGCATGCGTTACCTGTTCCATTTTTTGTGCTCGCAACACAAAACCCAATTGAACAGGAAGGAACATATCCTTTGCCTGAAGCTCAATTGGATCGTTTTATGTTTAATATTTTACTGGATTACCCTTCGTATGAAGAAGAAGTGCAGGTTGTAAAACAAACCACTTCAATTGAACAGGCGCAATTGCGAAATGTGATCAATTCGAATCAGATTCTCGACTTCCAAAAATTAGTGAGGAAAATTCCTATTGCTGATAATGTTCTTGAATATGCGGTATCCTTGGCGGCACGCACACGCCCAAATCCAACAAGTGGTCTTAAAGAAGTCAATCAATATGTGAGTTGGGGAGCCGGTCCAAGAGCTTCACAATACCTTGTACTTGGTGCAAAATGTAATGTCGCATTGAACGGAAAGTTTTCACCGGACATAGAAGATGTTCAGGCTATCGCTCCTTTAGTATTGAGACATCGTATTGTATTGAATTATAAAGCTGAAGCAGATGGTTTGAAAATGGATGCATTTGTAAAAACTCTTTTGTAATAGTTTAAAGGGATTGTATGTTTGCTTTTATTCTAAGTTTTATGTTTAGTTCAATTTAAAAAATTTATAAAAATGAAAATATCAATTGCATTATTATGCTCCATATTATCACTTGTAAGTGTCAATGCGCAAAAAACTTATGTATGGGATTACTACAAAGTACAGATTACAGTACCAGATGACTTCCGGGTAAAAGTAAATGACAATCACAATTTTGAAATGAAGGGAGATGGAATGGAATTGGCAATGCACATCTTCGAAGAAAATGTTTCAATTGATGATTTGGATGATGCAACAATCACCGGAGCCAATGCAATGAAACTTGGGGAGGTCGATGAAGCAACCAAAGTTTCAGTAAATGAACTTCAGGGGTATTATGTGGAAGGATTCAAGGACGGATACAGAGTCATGTTTGCAGGTTTAGGCGATCCGAATTCTCATACTAATTTTTTCCTGGTGATTACCTTTTCAGATGATGATCAGGAAGCAGAGAAGGCGGCTTTGGCCATTATCAATTCTTTGGATATTCTTTAGTTCTGACTTTGACAAACGAGGCTTATAAGTAAGCAAAGAAGATGTTGATCATCTTCGATACGGGAATTTCTTAGATACATTTTTCATCAGGCCTTTGGTAAGTTGCTCACTGCTGCTGCCAACACTACCTTCGGCGACCCAGTCATATTTCCACAATAAATCGCTGTTGTTTTTATCATGGATGGTCATGCTGACATCGACCTTATTGGTGGAAGTCCAGACGCCAAATATCAACCCCACTGCAACGGCTCCACCATCAGACATGGGTTTGTCCATGGTCACTTTTCCGGAAATTACCGCATCCACGCCAAGTGTGTTGCACAATTCTTCTTTACTGAATTCTTTGAGTTTGTCATAACTGAATCCAGCTTTGTTAAGCAATGCATTCGTTTTATCAATATCCTGGAAGGTAACCGTGTAATTGTTTTTGGACATTTCTTTAAGGAAATAAGTATACGAATGGCTTTGAATAGAAAAGCCGGTATTTTTTTCCTGGTCTTTCAGCATTTCTGCAGTCATGTCCTTAGGTAATTTTTTCATGGTAATCAAAACATCAAAAGGCAAAATCGCCAATTGTTTGTGTTTTGATTTTGCTTTTTCAAAATTGGGAGCCATGTATATCGTTGGACCGCATGATGACAATGCAAGTATCATTGTTGCAAGTAGTACAATATGATTTAATTTCATTGGTCTTTTTATAAATTAATGTGATATAATTCCTGCTAATCTTAATTTGAATATGGTCATTATTCTTTAATCCACTTTCTAGAAATTTTTTCTTTGCCGGATTGGATCCTAACAAAGTAAATCCCTTTGGCAAAATTCGCAACGGGATATTGGAATTGTTTGCTTCCGGCTTTCAGTGAACCGGTATATATTTCCTTACCCAATACATTTGTAAAGGAAATGGTCGCTGAAGCAGCGAGAGGATTCGACCATTCGAGTTTGAGGACATCCTGTACAGGATTTGGATATATTTTGAATTGTAAAGATTGCAGATCCTGATTTGCGGTAACACCATCAAACACGGTTCCACTATTTAAGACCTCTTTAGTATTTGCATCTTGTATCCATGCTAAAATATAAATTTGATTTTCGACCCAACCTGGAGGAATGGTGATCGAATAGTTTTTGATAACAGAAGAACCTGTTCCGGCTAAATCGATCGGATCACCATCTGCTGCCGTTAGAAAATCTCTAAATACATTGTGATGTAACTTTTCTCCATTTGGAGAAGCATAATTGAGTTCTTTTTCCAAAGCCACTGCATAGAGCTTGTATATCCCACCGGGTTTGGTCCCTACTGTTTTAACTTCTATTGTGGCATTTCTGATGGTTGTTCCTCCTTCTTTTACGACGACTTCAACCGGTGACAATTTGTTTAATTCTGCATTCAACGTAGATGCCGTCACCGAACTTAGCGATTTCTTGGCAAGACCATTGATTACAAGAGTAGGAGTTCCAACAATATTATAAAAATTACTTCTCTGGCTATTGTCACTTGGATTCGACTGGTATAACAAACAGGCAGAATATGGAATGGGTGGATGAACTGTCATGTGATGATACTGATTCTTATATCCGTTGAGCAAGTTATAAAACCCGGGATTGGCACCGGCGCAAATTCCGCAGCGTGTATTGGTAAAATGTTCCAGAAAAATGTATCGTTTGGCTTGCGCGAAGGGTTCCTGGAGAATAATTAACAATAAAAAGGGAAAGAGTATAATTTTCTTCATAGCAATCGATTTTAAAGTTGCGCAATATTAAGTCAAAACGACCAGAAAACGGAAATGTTTAGCCCTTTAAACCGTTAATTTTAAATTAAAATACATACAGGTTTTAAAATTTTTGGTTAAAAGACATTGGGTGTAAATTAATTCTGCCACTTCATCAATTTTAAGTGATTGTCATTCAGCAGTACGATGTATTCAGAATTTATGGCAAATGATTTTATTAAATATTCTTCTTTCAAAATGAGCGCTTCGGTTTTGAATTTTGTATCGAATGTGATCAATTCATTTTCCTGTGCATAAAAAATTCGTTCACCGGTTACATCCATTTTTTTAATATGACCGGGAATCGTCCAACTCTGTTCTTCAAATAACTGATTTGTAAATCTGGAAATACCATATCCCGGTCTTAGCAGATATAAATATTCATTACTTTGTTTGAGTTGAAATGGATCTTGGGTGTTATTAGTTTGAATATAATACAGGGGTTCTGAACTCAGGTTTTTTTGTTGTTCATAATTTTTCAACTTCAATAAATTGTTTGAAAATATAGCGATGTAGTTTGTTGTAAAATGACAAACTGCACTTTGGGCATTGAGATCGGATTCATCATAAGCTGAAATGACGGAAAGACTTTCATCCAGTATTAAAATTTTGTAATCGCCGGGATAATATAGTATGCTTTTAAATGGATCGCTGACATCCATAACGGCTTGATCCCAGCCCTGGTTAAAACTGATTTTCTTCATCAACTGAAATCCAATATTGAATTTGGCAATGCTTTTTTCTGAATTGTTGATAAGATAAATTTGATTTAATGGATCGAGATACACATTATCAGCATGCAGCATAGTATCCAATACCAATTCTGTTTTCAGCTGTGCAACTCCTGTGTGAATTGAAATGCAAGCCAATATTATATTAAGGAAAAACTTTCCCATGATCATTTTTGTAAAAGCGAATTTGCATTTGACCGTCCTTCAATGTGGCATAAGATTGAAACTGCAACCAATCTCCTAAATTGATATATCTTGAAGATCTGTTTTTTAATGTATAATCAATGGGCAAATGCCGGTGACCAAAAACAAAATAGTCTATTGAGTTATCCAATAATTTTTTTTCAGCATATTGAATCAGCCATTCTTTATCGGGACCTAAAAATTGTTGAACGGCATCTTGTGCTTCCCTACTTTTTGAACTAAAATAATCTGCCAATCCAATGCCGAGATCCGGATGTATCCATCGAAACAGGGTCTGCGCCACCGGGCTGGAAAACAATTTCTTCAATCTTTTGTATCCATGATCGCCGGGACCTAATCCATCGCCATGGCCAATCATGAATTTTTTATTTTGCAATTCAACTTCAATGGGTTCATGATAAATTGGAATGTCCAGTTCTTTTTTTAAATAATCGAACATCCATAAATCATGATTGCCCGTAAAATAATAAATCTCGACACCACGGTCTTTCAGTTCAGCAAGCTTGCCAAGTATTCTTATAAAGCCTCGTGGTACTACTTTTTTGTAATCAAACCAAAAATCAAAAACATCACCTACCAGGTAAAGAGATTTCATATCCGCTTTCATTTCATCCAGCCAATGCACGATGAGTTTTTCACGTTGATGTGTATCCAATCGTCCGGGTGAACCCAGATGAAAATCTGAAGCGAAATAAATAGTGTCCAACGACAATTTATGATTGATCAACAAATCTTGGATCAGCTTCCATTACGGAACCGCAATTCGGGCAGGTGCGCATTTTTTCAGAATTGTAATACTCTTTGAATCTCGGAATAAAATCCTTTTCGATGTTGATTAGTGGAAAATAAGTATCGTGAAGTTTAGTGTTGCATTTTTCACAGAACCACATCAGTCCGTCGTTGACCTGGGGCTCTCTTTTGGTTTCGATCACAAGTCCGATGGTATTTGCAGGACGGATCGGAGAGTGCGGAGTTCTTGCAGGTAATAAAAACATCTCACCTTCTTTAATCGGAATGTCAACGGCTTTTCCGTCTTCCTGTATGCGTACGGTAATATCTCCTTCAAGTTGATAGTACCATTCTTCCGTTTCATTGAAGTGATAATCTTTGCGGGCATTGGGACCAGCAACGACCATCACGATAAAATCATTGGCATCCATATAAAGATTGCGATTGCCCACAGGTGGTTTTAATTCAGCTCTGTGTTCTTCCACCCATTTGTGGATATTAAAAGGTCTGCGTACCGGCATGATGAAATTTTTGATAAAGATAGGTATTTCAGGAGAAAGTTGGCAATAGGCAATTGTCAATTGTCAATTGTCAATTTTTTTGAGGCGCTAATGTAACAGGATCAAATAATATAGATTGTGAGGAATTATTATCATAGATGTTTAAATCTCAAAAAGGCTTGTTTCTCCAATTCTTCGCGATGTATGGGATGTGCAATTTCGATCAGGGCTTTGGCTCGTTGTCTTAAATTTTTTCCGTAGAGATAGGCAACACCATATTCGGTTACGATATAATGAACATGTGCACGAGTAGTAGTCACTGCAGCCCCCGGCTTTAGAAAAGGAACAATTTTGCTGATTCCATTTTTGGTCATGGATTCCATGGCAATGATAGGTTTTCCCCGTTCGCTGAAGGCGGCTGCTCTGATAAAATCGAGCTGTCCACCTACCCCGGAAAACTGATAGGTACCAAGAGATTCTGCACAAACTTGACCGGTCAGATCTATTTCCAAAGCAGAATTTATTGCCGTAACCTTTGGATTCATACGAATGATCCAGGGGTCATTGGTGTATGATGTTTCCCGCATGCTGATTTCAGCATTGTCGTGAATGAAA
>JBGAWX010000073.1:0-12981 GCA_044227375.1 Saprospiraceae bacterium | reverse complement strand
ACCAAAATTAATTCTTTTGCTATTGGATAAATTTCTCTCAAGAATATCAATGAACTTTAGATATTGAATGTCAAATTTTATTGAGTATTGATAACCAAGGATGTTTGCGAAATTTTTCGAATTAAAATCAATAGTTACCGTATCCCCTATATTAATGGATTGATTAGTTATTTTAAACACAAGGCTATCGCTTGGATTTGGTATTAAAAGTCTATCTGAATCCGAACTAATAAGGTCATTAAGGTCTCCAATTTTAATAGCTCGAAAATCAATTATTCTATGTTCGTTAGCTTTAAGTTCAACTTGAATCCAATTTACTTATGGAATCAATGGTGGTGGGCTATTTAAGGAATATAGAATCCACGGTGGGCTATGTTTAAAATTATCAATATTTCTAAGTATTAGGTTTCTCATTTCAATTCGATCGCCCGCTGTAATGCTATTAGATTCATTTACATCAGCGGCTAAAATTTGATAAGGATTATTGAATGAGCTTATTCCGAGTATATGTTTTTGATTAAGTATCAGATCATATGTAGAAACATACTCGAATGGTTCATCATCTTTTTCAACACTAAAATAATATGAGCCTCTTGGCAAACTAAAATAATAATTTGTTCCAACAAAATATTGATTGAACTTATCATTCTTTATAGGGATAGTATCCATTCTATTTCTGATGCTAATAATCCTCCCAGATAATGATGCATCTGGACGCCAATCACATAAACCAAAAAAATCAGTTACTATTATCGTTGTTCTACAATAATCCGTATTACCTTCTTCATCTTCAACCCACATCTGTACTTCAACTACTAATTGCGCTCCTGCACCCGCCCCTGCAAAATCATCACAACAAATTGTTATGCTAGCTGCGGTAGGGTCTCCATTAAAATAATATTTCAAATTATCAGATTGAGTACAATTATCAAAACTTCCTCTGTCTAAATCTTTAGCCCAAATTGTGACACATCCGGACACAGGTAATGGAACTGAAATTAGATCTACTAAACAATACGGCGTAGGTGCTTTACAATCTTTAATTTCAAACAGTTGACATAATGCTGCCTGATTGCCGCTACTATCAGTAACATACCAGCATATTTTATGAATGCCGATGGGATAAGTACCTGTTGCAGAAAATGGATTATTCTCATTGGCTGCATACGGATTATCGTGGAACAATGGCAAAGCACCCTGAATAAAATCTTTTCTGGTTAAAGGGCCTACATAGAATTCATATCCCTGATGTGATCCAATCCCGTCATTGAAAAGGTCTACCTTATATTCAAATACCAGATCATCTTTTGGAGTTTGATCATCTGTAGCTTCTGCTGTTAGCTCAAGATGTCCGTAACAAATATTATCTACAATGTTCTTTATGGCAGGTTCACATGCACCAATATCAATGGTTATAATCGGTTTATCATCGTCTGTACAAAGGAAATTAGAATGTATATCAAAAGCTAACAATTCAGAAATACCTAAAGCAAAGACAACAAGCGTTTTCAATTTCTTTAGGTGATTAATGAACGTAAAATTGAGATTTAAAAAATGGCTGTAAAAACCAAGAGTGACTTGTGTTTTAGTGTTCATAGGATTGGTGTTTAGGAATTGAAGATACGAAGAAATCGGAAATCCAAATTTTTTATTCAAATTTTAATTCCAATAAATTTGCATTCATTATTCAAGTCCTAGTTAAATGTGGCAGACAGTCCAACAGGCTCGGGATTCTTTTAAATCCAAATTGATTTACAATCAGATCTGTCCAAAATAAATTTATAAGATTCCTCACAAAGCTCGGAATGACAAGGTGTTTAAAATATCTATGGGGAAGAAGAGAATGAATTTCCGCTTAAGTAAAAATTCATTCTCTTCTTCCCCTAATAAACTGATTTAGTTGTCATCCCGAGTGCAGCGAGGGATCTCATATTCAATTATACAAATATTCTAGACAGCAGTGATTTACAATAATAATTAAAATAGACAAATTCTTCTACCAACTTATAACTCATAGTTCATCACTCATCACTCTCCTCTTACTCCTCCTCCTCTCTCCGTCTTCTTCCCTGATCCCCTTTTTCATAGGCTTTCAGAATTTCCTTCACCAGGCGGTGACGCACGACATCTTCATGAGTGAGAATGACCGTGGCAATACCATGAATATTTTGCAACATTTTAGTTGCAGGTTTTAATCCGGAGATGAGATTATATGGTAAATCGATTTGCGATAAATCACCGGTGATGATGCATTTTGCATAAGGACCCAAACGCGTAAGAAACATTTTAATTTGCAGAGGTGTGCAATTTTGTGCTTCATCCAGTATGATGAACGCATGATCCAGAGTACGACCTCTCATAAAAGCGAGCGGTGCAATCTCAATGACTCTGTTTTCCATCAATTGAGTCAGGCGATCGGCGGGAATCATATCATCCAGTGCATCATATAAGGGACGTAAGTAAGGGTCAATTTTTTCTTTGAGATCACCTGGTAAAAAACCTAAACTCTCTCCTGCTTCTACTGCAGGCCTTGTAAGAATTATTTTCTTAACTTCCTTATTTTTTAATGCTCTTACGGCAATGGCAACTGCAGTATATGTCTTTCCGGTACCTGCAGGACCAATTGCAAAGACCACATCATTTTGGCTGCTGGCCTCGACAAGCAATTGCTGATTTTTTGTTTTTGCATAAATGACCTTTCCATCACGGCCATGCACCAGAACCACTTTACTTTCGTTTGGTGGAACGTGAGCCTGGTAAGGATTTTCACCCTGCAGGAGCTCTTCAACAGTTTGCATACTGAGTTCTTTGCGTTCCCGCAAGAGCTTCACCATGGTTTCGACGGTCTCTTTTATTGATTGAGTATCTTTCTTTTTTCCCGTTATCTTTAACAAGGAACCCCTCGAGGTAATTACGGTATCAGGAAATGATTTTCGAATTAGATTTAACTTGTTGTTGTTCTCTCCAAACAAGGCTACCGGATCAACATTTTCAACGGTAAGGATGATTTCACTTTGTGACAAATAGATAAATTTTGGTTGTTAAAAATAAATTATTACAAAACTAAATGAAATGTTTCTAATTTGCAAATGTTTAATCAGGAGATATTTTAAATTTCATTAATTTTTCTAAAACAACAATTACTTATTAATTTGATAATATGCTGGTCCGTATTGTAAAAATGACATTTAAAAAAGATGAGATCAATTCGTTTAAAAAAATATTTAAAGAAAGTCAAGCCTTAATTAAAAATTTTCCCGGTTGTACCAAAGTAATTTTACTTCAGGATATCTTACACCCCAATATCATGTTCACCTTATCTCATTGGGAGTCATCGAAACATCTCGATGCATACAGATGTTCAAAATTATTTGAAACAACCTGGGCCAGAACAAAAGTATTATTTGATGCAAAGCCTGAAGCCTGGAGTACGGAAGAAGTGATGAGTGATGAGTTATAAGTTATAAGTGAAAATGGAGTAGGTTGTAGGCTGTAGGCTGTAGGCTGTAGGCTGTAGGCTGTAGGCTGTAATAAAATCGAGTCTACTATTTATTGTTCAAAAAAATGATAATTATTTTTTTATTAATTCTTAAAAACTTAGGAATTTTCTTTTCTTCTTTCCTACAGCCTAAAGTCTACAGCCTTATTCCCTAAATATTCAATCCACCACAAACGCTGATTACCTGACCAGTAACATAACTCGATTGATCGGATGCCAGAAAGCTGACAACATCTGCGACTTCGCTACCACTTGCCATCCTGCCGAGCGGAATGCCTTTTAAAAATGCTTCTTTAGTTTTTTCATCAAGTACATGAGTCATTTCTGTTTCAATGAAACCGGGAGCTATTGCATTGCAACGAATATTCCGCGACGCTAACTCCTTCGCCATGGATTTTGTAAATCCTATCATTCCAGCTTTTGAAGCGGCATAATTGGATTGACCGGCATTACCAAACATTCCGACTACTGATGATATATTGATGATTGAACCTGATCTTGTTTTCATCATTTGCTTTGCGGTGAATTTTGTCAGATTAAAACAAGATTTCAAATTCGTCGTGATTACCTGATCCCATTGTTCTTCTGTCATGCGCAGGATGAGGTTGTCTTTGGTGATGCCGGCATTATTTACCAGGATATCCAAACCCCCAAAATCAGTTACTACCTGTTGAATCAATTGTTCAGCTTCAGCATGTATGGCTGCATTCGACTGATATGCCTTTGCATTGACTCCATAAGCCTTACATTTTTCAACAACCTCTTGTGCTTTTTCAGGGGATGATACAAATGTCAAAGCAACATGGGCTCCGTTCTTTGCAAGCTTTTCAGCAATGGCAGCACCAATGCCTCTGCTGCCTCCTGTAACCAAGGCTACTTTACCGGGTACTTTACACATAACTTAAATTTTCGTAAAAATAGGGAGAAGTTTGCAGTTTGAGGAGAGTTCTGAGATTGGAGATCTTAATTATGAGAAGCAAACTGATATTTGAATCATGATAAAACTCTAAGCTAATTGCAATAAATCAATTTCATCTCAGATCTCAGATCTCATAGTTCATGTCTATATATAAATTACTCCGCTTGAATGATCTCTCTCAGCACCTGTAACAGAAGCCAGTATATTGATTTGTTGATTCCATCGCAAATAACCAAGTAAAGCAAATACAATGGCCTCCTTATAATCAATGATATTTTTTTCCGGAAGCACGAACTCGAAACGCTCATTACACTGCACTTTTAGTTTTTGAACTAAATAGGTATTATGTGCGCCACCTCCTGTAACCAAAATCTTAAATTGTTGTTTATTAGAATCTTGATCCTTGATTGCCTTTTCCAAAAAACAATTCAATTGAAACACCATATGATGCACTGCAGTCGTCATTAGATCAGGAATTTCATATTGCTCGGACTGAACATCGCTAATGAAATTCATTTCAAACCATTCACGGCCCAGACTCTTAGGAGCACTTAATTTATAAAAATCGATAGCATTCCACTTGTCCAGTAATGCTGGAATTACATTTCCTTCCGCCGCTAATTTCCCATCCTTGTCATATTCAATTGAAACGCGTTTGCAAATTTTATTCAATAAAATATTACAGGGACCAATATCGCAAGCCAATCGTTTTCCATTTTGCTTCCAGGAAATATTGGAAAAACCACCCAGATTCAAACAAAAATCATATTCAGAAAATAATAACTCATCTCCTATCGGAACCAATGGAGCTCCTTGTCCACCTAATGCAACATCCTGTACCCTGAAATTATTAACCACAGGAATCTGTGTAAGATCTTTGATGATTTTGCCTGAACCAATTTGCAAGGTGTATTTTTCAGCAGGTCTGTGAAAAATCGTATGACCATGTGATGCAATAAGATTCGGTTTGATTTGATAAGCTTTGATAAAATGCAAAATGGTATTTCCCAGCCAGATTCCATATTCCGAATCCAGTTTTATAATTTCTTCAGGAGTCGAGTGGAATGCATTGGTCAATTTTTGCTTCCATTCGCCGGAATAAGGAATGGTCTCACAAAATTCTAACTCATAATTTATTTTATCATTCCTGGTAAATGAAACATAAGCGATATCTAAACCATCCATTGAAGTCCCTGACATCAAGCCAATAACTTTAAAAGCTTGTTCTTTCCCGGTCATTTGAAATTAATAGATGGCCATATCAAACAACTTTCTGTATTCTTTTGTAACCGGGTGTTGGCTTCCTAAAAAATGAAACAACGCAATGCCAGTTCTTCTCGCCAATTCATTTTTATATTTCGGATTTGTATTCAACGATTCGATAATATTTTCAATAGCTGATTCGATTTTCTTTTCTTTTAATTGCGTTCTGGCATTTGACAAAAGCCCGGATGATTTTTCTCTATCGTCAAACTCAGCTGCCATGAACTCAACAATTACTTCCATATCTTCCAGTTGTTCCGCAATTTCTCTTCTGTCTTTTCCGGGTTTCAATCTTTCAATGGCAGAATCGGGATCAAAAAACACTTCATGTTTTGCTAAAGTAAGAATCGCTTTATCGTGATTTGGATTTCCGGAAATAAACAATTTTAATTGTTCCACTAATTTTGAATCCGGAAATGTTACACTATCCTGAATAAGTGTTTCAAAATCGTCCACTTGAGCTTCAACTGTTTCAGGTAATTCTAACTGAACAAATAAATCATCCAACCATTTTTTAATGACGACTTTACTTTGCGCACCCGTAAATTCTCCGGCAATTTTGCCTTCATAAACCAATTTGCAGTTTGGAATGCTTTGAATTCTGAAATAGGCAGCAATCTCTTGTTCTTCCTCTGTATTGATTTTTACCAGTGTCCACATCCCTAGAGATTCTCGTTCCAATTCCTCCAATACCGGACCGAGAATTTTACATGGACCACACCAAGGCGCCCAAAAATCAATCAACACAGGTTTTTCAAAACTGAGATCAACTACATCGCGTTTAAAATCAAAAGTGCCTTCTTGCATCTGAACTATTTTTCAAAGAACAAAAATATGGAATCAAGGTTGTCTTCCTATTAGATTTAAGCGAGACACTTAAATCAACTAAGCGAGACGCTTAAATCAACTAAGCGAGACGCTTGCATCAACTAAGCGAGATGCTTAGTTCAACGAAGCGAGACGTATAAATCAACGAAGCGAGACGCCTGCCTGTCGTTTTTAAGCAGGCTTAAAACAACCAGGAGGATTCACCTATGACATCTCAAAAAATAATGGATCTTGTAAGATAATCTTTCACATATTCCTGAACCGCATCATCAAACTGATGAAATGATTTATCATAACCCGTTGCTTTCAATTTCTGCATCTCTGCACAGGTATAATTCTGATAAGAAGCATTGATATCTGCAGGCATTGGAATAAATTCAATTTCCGGACTCCGACCGATTGCTTTAAATACATTTTTAGCTAAATTCAAAAAGGTATTGGCTACTCCTGATCCTAAATTGTAAATGCCATTTGGTTTTTTATTCTCATAAAAATGGTAAAGTACAGCAAGTAAATCCATGACATAAATAAAATCTCTTCGTTGTTCGCCGTCTTTAAAATCAGAGTGGTTTGACTTGAACAATTTTACTTTACCGGTATCCCGAATTTGCTGATATGCATGCATGATGACGGAAGCCATTCTGCCTTTGTGATATTCATTAGGACCAAATACATTGAAAAATTTAAAACCGGCCCATTGAGAGGGTGTAGTATGTTGTTGCAATACCCAGAGGTCCATTTTTTGTTTGGACCATCCGTATGGATTTAATGGTTGCAATTTGGATATGATCTCATGATCATCAGAATATCCAAAAGATCCATTGCCGTAGGTTGCTGCACTGGATGCATACATTAATGGAATATTATTTTCAGTGCAAATTTTCCAGACCGACTTTGAGTAATTTACATTCAACGCATCAAATAATTCTACACTCTGTTCTGCTGTATCTGTTCGTGCACCAATGTGAAAAACAAAATCAATTTCATTATGATTTTTTGAAAACCAATCGAGGAATAGTTCGCGATCGATATACGACTTTAGCTTTTTGCCTTTGAGATTCGGATGGTGTTCTTTTGTTTTTTCATCAACTGCAATTACATCATAATGCCCTTTCCTGTTCAGATATGAAACTAAACATGATCCGATAAATCCTCCTGCTCCGGTAACTACAATCATTGATGAATACTTTTTTACCAGATAGGTACATAGAACACATAGTTTTGATTCCTATGTGCTTTATATGCCTATGTGGTTCATAATACTTACATATAAGCTTCAATTGGCGGACAAGTGCAAACCAAATTGCGATCTCCAAATGCATTGTTTACTCTACTTACACTGGGCCAAAATTTACTTTCATGTTTCAAATAAGGCAAGGGGTATGCTGCCTTATCACGAGTATATGGCAGATTCCATTCGTTTTGTGTAATTACAGCCAGTGTATGAGGTGCATTGTGCAAGACATTATTATCCGCTGGAAAAGTGCCCAATGCAACTTCCTGGATTTCATCATGTATCTGAAGCAATGCATTGCAAAAACGATCGAGCTCTTCTTTGTTTTCAGATTCTGTGGGTTCGATCATGATGGTACCGGCCACAGGAAATGAAAGGGTCGGTGCATGAAACCCATAATCCATCAATCGCTTTGCTACATCTTCAGCACTGACTCCTGCATCTTTATATGGACGAAGATCCAATATCAACTCATGTGCGACTCGTCCTTTTTCTCCTGTGTACAACACTTTATATTTTTCACTCAATCTTGTTGCCATGTAATTTGCATTCAATATCGCATGTTCCGTTGACCTTTTCATCCCATCCGGACCAAGCATTCTGATATATGCATATGAAATCAACAAAATACTTGCACTACCAAACGGTGCTGCAGAAACCGGAGATACAGCTTTCGCATTCTGATTTACTGCATAAAAAGGATGTGAAGGTAAAAATGGTTTCAACTTATCATTGACACAAATGGGTCCCATACCCGGACCACCACCACCATGAGGAATTGCAAAGGTTTTATGCAAATTGAGATGACAAACATCGGCACCTATGGTTGCAGGACTTGTCAATCCAACCTGTGCATTCATATTAGCTCCATCCATATAAACCAATCCTCCGTTGTCATGTATGATTTTACAAATTTCCTGTATCGAGGTTTCAAATACACCATGTGTTGAAGGATATGTAACCATAAGACAAGCTAAATTATCCTTGTGTTGTTCTGCTTTTGCTTTTAATTCGGACACGATGATGTTTCCGTGTTCATCGCAGGGCGTAACTAATACTTCATATCCTGCAATCACTGCACTCGCCGGATTGGTGCCATGAGCAGATGATGGAATCAATGCAATCGTTCTGTGATGATCATTACGGGATTCATGATAAGCACGAATAGTAAGCAGACCTGCGAATTCCCCCTGTGCTCCGGAGTTTGGTTGCAAAGAACATCCTGTGAACCCTGTGACTTCACACAAATAGGATTCGAGTTCACTGATCATTTGATGATATCCTTTAGTTTGATCTGCTGGTGCGAACGGATGGATATCTGCAAATTCAGGCCAACTCACCGGAATGAGTTCTGTTGCTGCATTGAGTTTCATGGTACAGGATCCCAATGAGATCATTGAATGCACTAAAGAAAGATCTTTGTTTTCCAGTCGCTTGATGTATCGCATCATGGCAGACTCTGTGTGATATTTGTTGAATACAGGATGTGTGAGATATTCAGAATATCTTACGAGATGAGCAGGTATGTTTAATGAAGATGGTTGATTGATGGTTGAATTTGATTTTCCTGCAGCTTTACAAATCAGTTGAAGAATTTGATTGAGTTCATCATCCGTAATGGTTTCATCCAAACTAATCTGAAAATGATTATTGGAAATCCAAAAATTGAATCCGGAAGCATTGGATGATGATCTGATTGCATCACAAAGTTTTTGATCCGCTTTAATTGAAATCGAATCAAAGAAATATTCATTTGTGATTTCAAAACCAACTTGCTTTAATGCATTTGCTAATGCAGAAGTCATATCGTGTACTCTTCTTGCAATGGCTTTCAAACCAATAGGGCCATGATACACCGCATACATCGAGGACATGATGGCGAGCAATGCTTGTGCAGTACAAATATTCGAAGTTGCTTTTTCACGACGAATGTGTTGTTCACGGGTTTGTAGTGCCATGCGCAACGCGGGATTTCCTTTTTCGTCAATGGATACTCCGATAATCCTACCCGGAATAACCCGTTTGA
Organism: Saprospiraceae bacterium; assembly: GCA_044227375.1. Taxonomy (GTDB): domain Bacteria; phylum Bacteroidota; class Bacteroidia; order Chitinophagales; family Saprospiraceae; genus Vicinibacter. The sequence continues at coordinate 3,212 of JBGAWX010000073.1, read as the reverse complement.
AATCTTCTTTCGTTGCAAAGAATGCAGCATGAGGACCACCGAATCCCATAGGGACTCCAAATCGTTGACTGTTTCCAAATGCAACATCGACATCCAATTCGCCCGGACTTTTCAAAAGACACAATGCGAGCAAATCTGTTGCCATTGCAACCATACAATTTGCTGCTTTTGCTTTTTTAATGAACTCCTGATAATCCTGAACAGCACCAAACTTATCCGGATACTGAATCAATACCCCAAAACAATTTTCCGGAATCGGATCTTTTTGCCAATTGCCAATTGTCAATTGTATCCCCTGCGGCCATGCTCTTGATTTAAGCACTGCAATAGTTTGATCGTAAACATTCTGATCTACAAAAAACACATTGGGTGATTCTTCTTTATTTTTCTTTGCCTTTTCATGATAAAACATCATCATGGTTTCTGCAGCCGCAGTTCCTTCATCGAGTAATGATGCATTTGCGATCGGTAAACCAGTCAAATCAGAAACCATAGTTTGAAAATTCAAAAGTGCTTCCAATCTTCCTTGTGCAATTTCTGCCTGATAGGGAGTATACTGGGTATACCAACCCGGGTTTTGAAATACATTTCTCAAAATTGCAGAGGGTGTTATGGTTCCAAAATATCCCTGCCCTATAAAGCTTCGGTAAACTTGATTTTTTGATGCCAGCTCTTTCAACATTCTGAGGTAATCATATTCAGAAAGGGCAGCTGGAGTATTTAAATCACCTTTTAACCGGATGATGTCCGGAATGGTCTGCCGGATTAACTCATCCATGCTGTTGACACCTGTGGTCTTAAGCATTGGAGCTAAATCCGGGCCCATGGTGCCTATATGCCGGGACTCAAAACGGTCATAACGAGGGAATGAAGTCATTGATTTTATTGATTTGGTTTGACAAATTAGCCCGAATATCGGGCTTAACATTGGGCTGAAAATCCCTCCGAAAATCGGAGCGATTTTAGGTGCGCAAAAATAGGACGGAAAGTGGGGTTTTTATAGTAAAATGAGGAATTGTCTTTCATGAAAAACGGACCTTCTACTTTAAATAAACCCAGCTCTCCAAAGAGTCTATGGAGATAAATTGATCCCCATTACAAATGAGCGGATGAGCATCGCGTCCTTCTTTGGAAATGATCACATCACTTCGATTTAAAATACCTCTGTTGATGTATAAATTAAACACAGGATCCGTGATGACATCAAAATAGCTCACAAACCGTCCTTGCCGGGTTGGATCATTCACAATGACAGATACATCAGAATACGTTTCCCGGCCAATGTGTTTGCCCAGATGATCCCCTGCATGAATTTTATCTCCGATATTTTTTATTGAATCCAGGTGTATATGAAATATCTGAAAGCGAAATGCCGGATAAGCCTCTGATTCAATTTCGAGTTTGGTTCCGGCCCATTCTTCTTCTACTCGGGTTATTTCTCCGCTAACAGGAGAATAAATATCAACTGAAGACCAATCGACGTTTGTTCCTGGTTCAAAATAGTGCTTCATGCTCCGGCAATGTTCAAACGCATCTGAATAATCATGACCAATCGATGACCTGAATTTTGAAATTCTGTAAATTTTACTGAGATCTATATAGTTAACATTGACAAATTGTGGAATCCCTTGCTTGTCGATATCCCAGATATCCGTTTCTATTTTCTCTTCATCCTTTTTACAAGTCATCATTATTGCAATGATGCTAAATATCAACAAAGTGCTAAGCAGAAAGCTATTTGGATTTTTCATTTCAGAATTCTTAATGATGCAATTCATTTAATGATCATAAAAAAACACACTCAACTCAGTTTGATTGCTATTCCAATCCACAGATTTCAAACTAATTTCATGAGGAACACCTTGATTGTCCAATGTCGTCTGCTTCCAGGATAATTGAGTTACTCTGGATTCTGCATCTTTACCTGTCAAGGTCTTTCCTATAATCTGTCCGGGCAAATAATCTTCGATTGGAAAATTCTGCAATACAATTGCAGCCTGATAGGTCCAGTCACCTCCAAATGCTGTACCCGTATAAATAGCTGACAAAAATGTAATTTTCTTTCCATCATCTGACATGGTTCCATGTATGGTACACGTGTATGTCCCCGGAAACAGGCTATACTGAAAATCCAAATCAAAAGTATTTTTATTCCAACTGATAGCAGGTGCAGTACCGATATATTTATTCGCCCAACTGATAGACGGTATATCAGATCCATCAGAAGCCTTAATAGTACTCGGTGGATTGGTATCCATGCCTTTGATTGTGATGGACATTCTAGGCCAAATGGTAACGGTTACTTTGCTCATCACTTTAGCAACTTCTTTTTGATTATCCAGGTCTATCACTTTCAAAGTCACTTCATAATCTCCAACATCTTCATATTTATGGGTAATCATACTGTCGTTGCTCGTATCACTTTTTTTATCACCAAAATCCCATTCGAATTTAGCGTGTTTTGGTGCAGTTCCATTATGCCTTGCAACAAATTGAATTTCTGAATTGACTCCAATTATCGTATCACTGGGTTCTATCCAGATATCAGATAAATTAATTTTAAACCAATTGAATCCCAGCCACTTTTTTGTGGTATCATTTGCAGATGGTGCTTTGAGGTAAATGCCAATTAAAGTATCCTTATTGGTCATGTAAATGGTTTGAGCAGGATTGTAACGCTCCAGACCAAAGCCCCGAAAAAAGCTCATGGATTCTACTCTTAAATTGAAAGCAGGATCGATTCCTTCCACTACAAAATCAAAAGTATCAAACGGAATATAATTGATTTTGGCTTGATCTTTAATATTCAATTCTACTTTCTGAAATCCGGGATTTTGAGGAACCGCAAAGACTTTGTACGGAGGAAAAATGACATCGCCTATGGTATTGCTTTGTACCTTTTGCCACAGGAAATTCATTTCATCATCAGAAATTACTGAAGATAATGGAATGAATGCAATTTTATCATAATAGCTGTAATAACCTTGTGCGACAGCATCGGCATTCGCTGCAGATAAATAGGGCTTGAATGTCTTAGTAGAAAGATCATATTCTATGAATCTGGTCTGACCGGAAAAATTCGGATCATAAACGCTAATCGTAGCATTACTGGCATTGATCGTATAGGCATAACCAATCATCATGTGTGCAGTGTCGTTTTTAGAACTGGACAGATAAATGAGTTGCGGCTGATTATTCACAAGCATGCTGTA
>JBGAWX010000072.1:0-13161 GCA_044227375.1 Saprospiraceae bacterium | reverse complement strand
CAGAAGTTAGCATTTTGGTATATAATCCACCGGAGATGACTCCAACAGAAAGATTATCGGATAATGAGATGTCATAAAATATTTTGATAACTCCCATGATGGTACCAAGAAATCCAAACATGGGGGCAATGCGGGCGATCAATGATAAATAGGTTACTTTTTTCTCAAGGCGGAATGTTTCCACGCGACCCACATTTTCGATGGCGGATTCTATTTCCGGCATAGGTCTACCCAATCTTGACAATCCTTTTTCAACCATTCTGGCTAGAGGGGTTTCACTATTGGCGCAAATGCTTTGGATGGTTTGAATGTTGCCGCTTCCCATATTAGCTCTAAGATTTTGCATCACCCGCTCGTCTTCCTTTGCAAGAGATTTAAAGCTGAGATAGCGCTCAATAAAAATGTAGACCGCGACAAAGGAAAGAAGGATTTGTATTCCGATGATCGTGATGCCCAATGGACCGCTTGATAGAATGATGTCCACAATGCTTTGTCTGGTGTCTGTTCCCAGCGTTTCGGCGGGATTAGCCACCAGAAGTATTGAAAATAAATTCATATTGATTACTGTCTAATAAAGTTTAATCGCAAATTATTGGAAAAATGATATGTGAAGCCTTGATTAATTGCCGCCAAATCAATTTCGGAGACAAATGTACAAATTTTATATATATTTTAAAGAGTATGTGCTGCTGGCTGGACTGAGGATACTTACATTGTTCAAATTCGTCCAAAATGAAGGCATCTTAGGTCTTTGAGTTCCTGACATTCAAGGGAATGATTATAAACTATTTCAGAATTGGAGTAAAAGAATACCATCAAAAAGAATTGAAAACAAAACAAAAGGGCTGTTCAAAGACAGCCCTTTATAGATTTTAATGTGCTCATTAGGCATTGGGTATGGTTAATACCTGACCTGGATGAATCAGATCCGGATTTTTCAAGATGTCTGTATTGGCTTTGAATATCTTATTATAAGCGTTGGCATCTTTGTAATAGTGCTTGGCGATTTTACTCAAAGATTCGCCTGATTTTACTGTATGTTTTGCATAATACTCTGTATGTGCAACTTTTATATCAGCAATCAAATCTGAAGGGCTGTTGCCACCGATTTCTTTGATCTTGTCCCAGAGTTGGTCCTTTTCATACTGGGTTTGAGCCAAACCACCCATTTTTAGAACGCCGCCTTCTTCGGTTACGAATCCATCCTGAATTCCCAGCTCTTCGCCGAGATTGAGTACTGCGCGGTATTTGTCTTGTAAACTCATAATTTTTGGTTTTAGATAAATGAATTGAATAGTAAGATTAGTATAACGCAGGAGTGAATATTCAGTTTAATTCATTCCACTTTTATTCATTAAAATTATCTTTGCCGGACAATAGTAACGTACACACACACACACACAAACTCAAACATACCCACGCAAACTCAAACACACACCCACTCCGAATTGGGGATGTAGCTCAGTTGGCTAGAGCACTTGCATGGCATGCAAGGGGTCAGGGGTTCGAGTCCCCTTATCTCCACAATCCAGTCCCGATAGCCATCGGGAGAGGGTGTGTTTGAGTGTTAGAGTGGATTAATTCAATATGTAGAAATCATATCTCATATCTCAGATCTCATAGTTCATAGTTCAGATCTCCTAGTTCATATCTTTTAGCTCCTCTCAAGGGTCGACATCTATCTGAATTCGAATACTGGAAAATGCTCTTTCATTTTTTAATTCCTGGGACAATCTCATGATATCCATCTTTATCCTGGTAAGAATATCCGCTTCTTTCTCAATTTTGATTAGAATTTCCCTGATGTATGAACCTTTGATTCTCGACAAATGAGGTTCTGCAGGGCCGAGTATCCGCTTACCATATTGTTTTTTCAGTTGGTCTGCAAATTTTTTAATTCCTTCGTCCAGTACATTTATTTTCAAATGGAGCATTTGAATTTTTATCAATCTCACATAAGGTGGATAATTGAACTTTTTACGCTCATACAATTCTCTTTGATAAAAACTTTCATGATCATGATGAATGACATCCTGAATTACAGGATGTATGATGTTGTAGCCCTGGATTAATACTTTTCCTTTGTCTTTTCGGCGACCTGCTCTTCCACTGACTTGTGTAAACAATTGAAATGCTCTTTCCTGGGATCTGAAATCAGGATAAAATAAAATTTGATCGGCCTGCATCACGCCTACCAATCCAACATGATCAAAGTCGAGGCCTTTGGTTACCATTTGCGTACCGACTAAAATGTCAATTTCCTTATCCTGAAAGTCCTCGATAATCTTTTGTTGCATCTTTCTGCTCCGCGCCACATCAAGATCAAGTCTGTGTATTTTATTTTCAGGAAAGAATGCCTGTAATTCTTCTTCTATTTTTTCTGTACCAAATCCAAGTTCTTTCAAAGTGAATTGACCGCAATTTGGACAGCGCTCGGGTATCGGTCTGTGATTTCCACAAATGTGACATTTTAATTTGAGTTGGTATTTGTGCAGGGTCATGCGGATGTCACAACGGTCACAAGTAGATTCCCAGTTGCAGTTGCTGCATTGCAATAAAGGACTGTAACCTCTCCGGTTGCGGAAAATGATGACTTGCTTTTCATGATCCAGTTGAACTTGAATTTCATCGAGCAATTGTTGGGTGAAAAAACCTTTCAGCTTTCCAAACTGCTGCGCTTCTTTCATCGATACGGTTTGGATTTCCGGAAGTTCGCTGTCTCCGAATCTGGAAGTTAAATTGCTAAGGCCGTATTTTTTTTGTTTTGCATTGTAGTACGATTCTATTGATGGGGTTGCCGTTCCCAATAAAACTTTTGCTTTAAAAGCCCTTGACATTGCAATGGCCGAATCTCTGGCATTGTATCTGGGAGCAGGATCAGTTTGTTTGTAGGAAGCATCATGTTCTTCATCTATTAGGATCAATCCAAGATTGTTGAAAGGAAGAAATATGGAGGACCGTGCTCCGATGAAGACCCGGTTTAGTTTTAATGCAGCATTCCAAACAGCTTCTTTTGATTTCATTCCAAGTTCGGAATGATATTCCAGTAAATCATCACCGAGGTATTGTTTGATGCGCATGACCAACTGTGAAGTCAGGGCGATTTCCGGTACCAGGTACAATACTTGCTTGTTTTCAAGCAAGGTCTCCTGAATGATTTTTAAGTAAATCATGGTTTTGCCGCTGCCTGTGATGCCATGCAATAGAACGGTCTGTTGTTTGTTCAATGCATTTTTGATTTCCAGATAACAACTTTCCTGTTCGGTATTTAACTGAATAGATACGAGTTCGTTTGTTGCATTCGGATATTCATATTTGTCCAGGATGATTTCTTCAAAAATTTCTTTTTTGATCAGGGCATCGGTCACCGTTGATTCAGTTTTACTCAATTTTTGCAATTCCTTTTTCTTGATCCATCCATAATCTTTTTTGATTTGAAGATAGAGAAGCAACGAACGGGTTTGTTTTTCTGAACGTTGTACCTGGTCGAGTATGTTATTAAAGGAATCTTTGTTGGTTTGCAAATGATGATGCAATCGAACCCATGATGTTGTCGGAGTAGTTGTAGCTTCTTCAAGTTTTTCCCTGCTGGCGATCCACTTATTTTCCAGCATTTTTTTTATGAGCTTCAACACCGATTTGCGTTGTAAAATATTCTGTACTTCAAATACACTGATTTCTTTGCGAAGTTCCAATGCTTCCAAAATGAGGTATTCATCATCACTCAATCCATCAGGATAATTTTCGGGTTGTAATATTCCAATGAGATTGGTTTCACTTTCCAGTTTGTAGGTGGAAGGAAGTGCAGCGGCCATGACTTCTCCAAGATGACAGAGATAATATTCACTCATCCATTCCCAAAAATCAAGTTGTCTGGTACCGATGATTGGTTTGTCATCGATGACCGCAAGTATCGGTTTGGGTTTTGTCCAATGAGTTGTATCATGAATGGCTTTAATTAATGCTGCATAGTGTTTTCTTTTTCCAAATTCCACTTCGACCCGTATTCCGATTTGAAGTTGACCCTGAAATTCATCCGGAACTTCATACGTGAATGTTCCGGCTAAAGCTAATGGCAGGATTACTTCAACATATTTTCCGGAATGAATTGAATTCATAGTGGTCTTTCTACTGCTTATTTCTTAAAGGCGAAATATACTGCGCAAACTAAGAAAACTGCACTAATCAAATGATTAATCCTGAATGTTTCCTGTTTAAAAAAAATAAAAGCAAACGTAAAAAATACGATTAAGGTAATTACCTCCTGAATGATTTTTAGTTGCACCAGCGAAAACTCACCCTGGTTTCCGATGTATCCTAAGCGGTTTGCCGGCACCTGGATGCAGTATTCAAAAAATGCAATTCCCCAACTGATCAGAATCAAATGATACAGATTTAAAGATTGACCCCAGGAGTATTCTTTGTATTTCAAATGTCCATACCATGCTAAAGTCATAAACACATTGGCAATGATCAACAAGAAAACTGGAACAAGGAATTTCATCGTTAATTTTTTTTGCAAATATAAAAGAAGGCAATAGGCAATAGGCTGAAAGACGAACGTGAATTTGGGATTGAATTCAATAAAATTCTTATAGCATTCCTGTTTAATTCAATAATGCAAGGCTATTCAAGATATTCATGATTAATTTAATGGTCTATAACTTTAAAACTGCAGCCTTCAGCTTTTCCCTTATATTTGTAGGCTTTGAAAAATTCTCGTCACCAATCTGGAAAGATGAACCGGTTTGTAATTCTTTGGGGTTTCGTTCTGATGGCCATTTCTTTGAATGGTCAGATGATGATGGAAGATTGTGCGAATGGCATTGATGATGATGCAGATGGACTAGTCGATCTCAATGATCCGGATTGCACGTGCAAAGGGATTAAGGACACTTTATTTGTACCGTCTTCGCTCATTCCCAATCCGAGTTTCGAAGATTACAATTGTTGTCCTACCGGTTTGGCGCAATTAAATTGTTCAAAAAATTGGATTCAGGCTTCTGCCGCAACTTCCGATTATTTTAATACCTGTGGATTTAAAGACGACCCGACCATGCGGGGGACCCCTCCACAGCCACTACCCGCAGGAAATGGGTATGTCGGTTTTCTGGATCTCAGACAACATCCTGCCAGGAATGCGACTTACAAAGAATATGTCGGTGCTTGTCTCAACAGTCCAATGCTTGCAGGTAAAGATTACACCCTGACTTTCTGGATCGGATTCGGTAAACCTGGAGGATTCTATGGTCCTAGAGCTATTACTACACTTAGTATATTTGGTACATCGCTTTGTAAGAACTTACCCTTCGGATTGCCCAACGGATGGTTGTGTCCAACTTCCTATCCAGGTTGGTTTACACTCACCAGTGTGACCGCCAGCGGCACAAACAAGTGGGTGAAAGTTAAAGTAAAAATCAAACCCACCAGAACTGTTGAAGCCATAGTGGTTGGTCCAAATTGTACTAGAGCAGATGGTCAGTATTACTATTTTATCGACGAGTTGATTTTAGAGGAAACTGCCAAATTCGATTCCATTTATTTAGGCATTCAGGGGAATCCTTGTCTTGATTCAATTCAATTGGCTTCACCTCCAACTAAAATTAGCCGGATTACATATCAATGGTATTTTAATGGAGTTGCAATACCCGGTGCTACTTCGCAAAACTATCAGATCCCTAAAGGACAACAAGGAAAATATGTACTTAAAGCAATTGACGGAAATGATTGTGAGTTGAGCAATACCTATAATTATACAATAGATAGCATTGCAACAGATATTGCTCAGCAGATTTGTAATGGGGAAACATTTTATGTAGGTAATAATGCATTTACAAAGGAAGGGAATTACCGTGTAGTAATTTCTTCTGTAGGCGGATGTGACAGTATAGTCCATCTCGATTTGAAAGTGAATACTCCCGGGCAAGGACAAATCGATACCGTAATATGTGAAAATGAATCTGTTGAATTTGATGCGGTTGAATATGATTCGACAGGACAGTACCAGATACATTCAAGCACAGCACAAGGTTGTGATAGCATTACCATATTAAACTTGAAGGTATTAAAAACCCTCAGGAATGAATTGTATGTTTTTATTTGTGAAGATCAGCATTATCTGGTTGATCAGGATACCTTAACTGATGAGGGAGATTATGCATATCATTATCTTTCGTCGGAACATTGTGACAGCATAATGACCATTCATCTCAAAGTAAATAAAATTGTATTCCGGAGTGTAGACACGGTAATTTGTCAGGGACAATCTATTCAGGCAGGCAGCCTGACTTTAGATAAAACTGGAAGCTATTCTTTGAATTTAAACAAAGCAGATGGCTGTGACAGTTTAGTAACATTAAATCTTAAAGTCAATCCAACGTATTTTACAACTATAGATACTGGTTTTTGTGAAGGAAATCAAATGAGTATTGGCTCACAGGTATTCAATACGTCTGGAATTTACTATCTGACTTTGCCTACGAGTGAATCCTGTGACAGCAACTTTGAATTAAAATTGAATGTACTGCCATCGCATCAGTTTTCTTTTAATCAATCCATATGTGAGGGAGAGAAATTTGATTTCGCAGGCAACAGTTATGACAAATCGGGCAATTACCAGCTGCGATTGAAAAATCGTTTTGGTTGTGATAGCATATTGGATTTGAATCTTATCGTAAAGCCAATCTATAATACCGATTTGGATACTTCAATTTGTGACAATAAATCGATCAGAATTGGAAATGTGGATTATTCGAAAGCCGGACGTTACATTCAAAAATATGCCAGTGTCGATTTATGTGATAGTATTTTGCAAATTAACATTGCCAATTATAAATCATATCAACAACAACTGAATGTTTCACTTTGTCAGGGTAATACCATTCAGGTTGGCAACCAGAATTTTGATAAGACGGGTTCATATCTCGTTGGGTTGTTCACTGCGGAAGGTTGTGATAGTTTGATCACCTTAAACCTTACAGTGAATCAAAATTATACTTCGCGTTTGGATACAGTCATCTGTTTTGATGCGCAGATTGTAATTGATGGAAAACTCTATTCTGATGAAGGCAATTATAATTTGCAATACAAATCAATAAATGGATGCGACAGTACGGTAGCTTTGAACATTAAAAAAACTCAAATTCCGGATGTTGCGATTCAGAAAAAAGATTTAAAATGTTTCGGGGACTATAGTGGTGAGATTCAGTTGATGGTCAATGGAAAAGATGGGCCGTACAAGTACAATTGGAGTAATGGACAGACAAGTGCTCATTTAAATCAGTTGGTTGCCGGAAATTATTTTTTATCCATTACAGATAATCAGAATTGCCTGATTGAGAAAGAGGTCATCATTACGTCACCGCCGGACTTAGTGCTTGAGCTTGCCAAGAAGGATGCAAATTGCACAGATCCTGAGAAGGGAAGTATTTCAATTATAACAAATTATGGAGGTACACCTCCATACAAATATTTTATGGATGGCAGTCCTGTTTTATTCAATGGATTTATAGAATCGGCTAAGATTGGGAATCACGAAGTGGTCTTAAGAGATTCGAATGGTTGTGAAATAAAATACGATGTGGAGATCGAAGATGCTTATCGTGGAAAGATTGATTTGCAACCGGATTCGCTCTCAGTAATTTTAGGTGATTCCGTTTGGTTGGAGGTCTTTTTAAATGATATCGATTCTATAAAGAGTATTAGCTGGACGGGTCCGGGTAATTTGAGTTGCACGAATTGTCTGCGTACTTCTGCATTCATTAATTCAACGGAAGGCCATTTCAAAGTGACTGTAGTCGATAATAACGGTTGCATTTATGTAGAATCTGTTTATGTGAAAAGTAAACAGGGATTTTATGCGCCCAACGTGTTTTCACCGAATGGCGATCACGTCAATGATTACTTCAACCTCATTACAGACCGCAGTATCGAATTCATAGATGAACTCCACATTTATGATCGCTGGGGTAATCAATTGTACGAAGCAAGGAATTTTCCACCGAATGATAAGGAAGGGGCCTGGGATGGCTCTGTTGGAGATCAAAAAGCCATGCCCGGAGTATACGTTTATTTATTTTTATTTAGGGATAAAACCGGGGCAGGGCATAAGTTGAGTGGCGATCTTACTTTGATCCGATAATCTGATGTGATTAGAATTGACTTTAGAAAATCGAAGAAGTTTTACAAGTCTTTTCTAATACAATTGACTTCAGTCAATTGTAATTGGATATTTTCTCTTTACTATTAATTTGGTCAATTGATTTATTTTTAATTACAATTGACTTCAGTCAATTGTTTGAGGATATTTTTTGGTTAATTGATTTATCTTTTCTTTTCTTTTTACAATTGACTAAAGTCAATTGTAATTTAAAGAAATTATTAGATTTTCTAATTTGCATTGTAAAATGACTAAAGTCAATTGCTGTTGAAGAATTTGGAGGGAAAATGAATTGATGATCAGGAGTTTTTTAAAACATAGCAATTTTATTCAATGAATTACAATTGACTTTAGTCAATTGTTTGGTATATTTTTAGGTTAGTAATTTAGTTCATTGATTTATTTATTTTTTGCAATTGACTAAAGTCAATTGTAATTAGAAGGAATTATTTGATTTTCCGATTTGCATTGAAAAATGACTAAAGTCAATTGTTGTTGAAGAATTTGGAGAGAAAATGTAAATTGAGGATCCGGAGTCTTTTAAAAAAACATAGCAATTAAATTTTATGAATTACAATTGACTTCAGTCAATTGTAGAAGGATATTTTAGGTTATTAATTTGGTTTATTGCTTTATCACTTAATTACAATTGACTTCAGTCAATTGTTTACTGATATTTTTAGGTTAGTAAGTTAGTCAATTGTAAGAAAAGATACTATTGACTTAGGTTAAAGTTTAGGAAAAAAAATGAATTAATTAGCGAATCAGAGTAACATCCCCATAGAGTATCTTGTCTTCTGCTCCGGGAATACTCAGGCGGATGTAATACACAAAAACTCCAGGATTCATTTTTTCTTGATCGGAGGAGCTGCCATCCCAGCCTCTGTGTGATGATATGGTGCTGTTAGCTTCAAAGTACAGGAGATTTCCCCAACGATCGTAGATTGCAAAATCAGAAATGACCAGGGTTTGATTTGTGCTGATGACTCTGAACAGATCATTTACATTATCGCCATTCGGAGAAAATGCATTCGGAACAAAAGCATGGTCATCTATTTCCAGGCGAATGGTGATTATTGGCAATAGGATTCAAGCAATCTGTGCAACTCAATCCTGTTGCCGGGGACCAGGTTATTGAAGCCGGAGTAAACGATGGTATGATGTTGAGTTGTTGTTTTATACCCGGTGCTGAGAAAATTTCTCTGGTATAACTGAGCATTAAATCTGTGAATTCCAGATCGATAGTGACTATCGAATCGCAACCCGTTGAAGACGGAAAAATTTCAATTCCGGACTTGTTTTGTTTATTGTATGTTTTGCCATGAATCACAATAGATTCTTCAGGGCATAAAGTATCACGGTAAAAGGAAGAGCTGTTGGGTATAAAATTTACTGCGACATTGATAATGCTGTCGCAGCCATTGTTAGCCTGACCGGATAAGATATCTATACCCATGAAATTTATTTTATCATAGCGTTTCCCATTTATAATAATCGTATCATTTTCACAAGCCGTTGCAAAATGAAAGGATCTTGGTATGGACAGTAAAGAAACATTGATGTTGACGATGCTGTCACAGCCTCCTGTGGCCTGACCAAACAGTGTGTCGATGCCTGTCAAGCGGTTGACATCGTATTGTTTGCCATTGATCAGGATGCTTGCATTCTCGCATACGGTTGCTGAATAATTACTTACCACAGCCGTTTTGAAATTCAGATTGATATTGATTATACTGTCACATCCATGTGATGATGCAGCTCTTAAAATTTCCTGCCCGATGGGTTTATTTTTATCATAACGATTGCCATTGATGATAGCAAATTGATTTTCACAAAGTGTCTGGTTGAAATTTCCAATGGCATCCGGATAAAATTGAATTTGAATATCACGAATGCTATCGCAACCATTGCTGGCTAGTCCTATTAAGGTGTCCTGTAATTTAGGATTGTTCTTATTAAATATTAATTTTCCAAGAAGAAATGAATCATTATTGCAAATTTGGTTTCGATAAGTAAATCGTCCTTGATCCAATAATTGAATTTGAATATTGACGACACTATCGCAACCATTAACGGAGCTGTTCTGCAACGTGTCAATTCCATTCAATCGATTTTCGTTGTAAAGATTTCCATTAATAAGCAGGGTTTCTCCTTTGCAAAGAATTGTTGAATATTGAGATTGACTTAATGGATAGAAATTGAGATCGACATCAATAATACTATCACAGCCGTTTGGATGACTTGCTCCTTTAAGAATTTCCTGACCACGGGGATGATTCAAGTCATATTGGGTATTGTTTACAAGAATATAATCACCCGGACAAAGTGTTGGGCTTATTTGTTCTTTTGATTCCGGAGAGAATACAACAATAATTGGCACAATGCTGTCGCATCCATTAAACGCTGCATTTTTAAAAATTTCGATACCTACAAAATGACTACTATCATAAACAGTATTATTAATAATGATACTATCACCGTGACAGAGAAAATATGCTTTCGATCCACTCTGAGGCGGAACGGCAGGCCAACCATAATAATGAGGTTCTTTAATGATTATGAAAATGGTTTCTTCATCACCACAATAACCATTTGCGTTTCCGTAAATATAAATTCGTTGATTGTTTTTAATAGTATCGCCTGGATAATAAGCAATCCCCATTCCTCCAGGTGCAGAGAAATATCCTGTAGTGCCGGTTACGTTTTTCCCGGTAATCACCGGTAAAATATAATAATCACAAATCGTTTGATTTCCAATGTTGTCAATTTCAATATTCGGATTTACTTTAAGATTAATTATCGCACTGCGCACAGGGCAAACCAATCCATCACCAACTTCATAAGTCACTTTGTAATTGCCCGGATTTACTTTGCTTGCATCCCATACATTTTGATTTAGCGCAGCAGTATTCTGAGGATCTGTAAATTGCCCGCCTTGATCTGCATTGGGCAGTAGTGTATATAAATCAATGACATCATACTCGCAAAGCGTCACCGCAGTATCTCTGCCTGCAATTAATTCTTTAACCACCTGGATGGTTATTGTTGATGTATCTCCAGGGCAAGGTGAATTTGGATTTACTACATAATCAAAATGCAATGTAGATCCATTGTGTCCTGATGTATTGAAAGTGGTATCATTCAAGCTGCCTGAAAGGTCAACATCGTAAAATGTACCACCGGCATCTGCATTAACCAGATATTGTTTCAAATTTACCATGCTGCCTTCGCAAACCGAAATGCTTTGATCCAATCCGGCATTGGGCTTTCGGATGATGTCCAGATAGAAACTATCCTGTACTTTGCACAAACCTGTGCTGTCAAAAAGATAAATCATTCGCCCTTGCTTTATGGTGTCGCCGGCATTCCATTTGGTTCCTTTTGTTCCAACGGTAGAATAGTATCCTGCATTAACGGTTAAATTGTTTCCTGCTAAAGGAAGCAATACAAAATGATCACATGCAATAACATCTGCAGTCTTGATAAATGAAGGAGACTTGATCAATTGCAAAATGACTTTCACGGGAAAACTGAGGCAGCTGCCATCAACCGTCGCGGCGTAAATGGTATCTCCTGCACTGTAAAGATCTCCGCTTATCAAATCACTCATAGTACTGTCTCGTGAAAATATCACCATCATCCCATTGTTTTGATTGATGGAATCTGCTATTGAACTCAAAACCCAGTACAGGCTGTCGCCATTTGCAGAGCAAACAGTCCAGTTGTAAGATTTGGCCTCGGGTCTCTTGATCGATTCCAGGAAAATGGGGATGTATTTGGATGTACAACTGTCTTTAAAGAGAAATGCATAAATGGTGTCCTTGCCGGTAACAAAAACCGGAGGAAACAATGGAGTGGTTTGTGAGCTGTCCGCATACCATTTTACTTTTATGGTAGTGTCTCCTTGTTTTAATATTTTTTCCAAATTGACTAAATCAAATGACGCTTTGCCATTTCCGTCGTCGCAATTTTTATCCGAAACAAATGGAATCACATTCAATGAAGTTACTTTTAAAATAATAGCTACCGGATCGGATTTGCATTTAGTATTGTAGACAAATGCATAGATGGTATCTGATCCGCTATGATAAGGCGAGGTGATTTCCTTGATTTCAGAATCATCTTCAAAGAACTTTACCGTAACTCCTGATTGCTTATTTGTAATTTTTGGAATGAGGGCATTTAAATTGAAACTTGCTTTGCCATCAGCCTCAGGACAAGAACTGGCAAGGGTGTCAAAAGCTTCTGGTTTTTTTAATACGGTTAATGTGATGGCAACTGGTTTGGATTCGCATTTGGAATCCGTTATGGTTGCATAAATAATGGTGGAGCCGGTAACGTACGGTGAACTGATGGGAATGGTTTTATTCTGATCCTGGAAAAACATTACTGTAGTTCCATTATTTCCATTCTTTATAGTTTGTTCGAGTGCCGTCAAATCAAAACTTGCAAATCCGCTTCCTTCGTCGCATCGTTCTGCTGTTGCTGTTTTTGCAACGGGAAGTAACAATACTTTTAATGTAACCGGAACTAAAACAGAGCTGCAATTGCCATCTACAACTTTTGCATAAATTGTCGTGTTGCCAGAAGTATAAGGTGAATTTATTCTCATCGTACCTGCCATGTCTTTATAATACTGCACAGTACCATTTGAACTACCTAACACATCCAGAGTGAATACACATTGCCCGTTATTCGTTTCGCACATTTCCAGTGAAGCTGCATTTGCTTTAGGGCATTTTACATTGACGGTGAAGCGGTCAGTAAATTCTTCCATACAACAATTCACATCGGGCTTAGGATTTAGTATTCCGACAATTTCATATGCTTTATCACACCAACTTATTGGAATCGTGTACGTGAATGGATCTACTGTACTGGTTGCCGCAGTGTAATTGGGAGTATTGAAAGAAGGTGTAGCGCATCCATTATTCACAATGCTTCCCTCTGCCCAAAAATCACCTTGCCCGGTAAGTGAACCCGGGATGTCATAAACTGCATTT
>JBGAWX010000071.1:0-13388 GCA_044227375.1 Saprospiraceae bacterium | reverse complement strand
AGATCCTGCTCTTCAAGAAACCGCTCGGAATATTCAGGTAATAGATCGTCAGACATATATTTTAATTTTAAGGACGCTGCGAACGCTTCATCAACTTTTGTGTCTTGATAATATTGCTTTGTTGGTCTAAGAGTTTTGCAAAGTATATTCCATCATTTAAATCACTAAGATCTACAGACTTGTCTGAACCTTCAAAACCAAGCAATTTCATTTTCCTTCCAAACAAATCCACAATTTCTATTTTACGTAATTTATCCGTTGCTCCCTGAATCCAGAATTTCTCTGCAAATGGATTTGGATAAATTGCAAGGGATGCTGAAGTTTCATTTTGAGTAGAAGCAGGAATTCGTTCACTCAATTCCAATGCTGCTTTTGAGCCACCGTCACCACTGTCAGTATCATTTGCATTTACTCCGGTTCCTCCGGCATATATTGTAACCGGTCCCGAGCCTGCACTTGGTGCGATCCATTGGATTTCAAATAAGTTTACGGTACTGCGGTCTGTTTGTTCTGCATACAACCTGCCATTACGTGGAGTCACTAATTTTACATTATTGCTTAATGCCAGAAGATTTTTAAGATTAGGTCCCGATTTATTTTTTGCTGCATTTATAAGGGTCATCTGGAATCCATGAGCTTTAGGTACATTTCCACTTACATGTTTCACCCTGACATGAATCTGATATGTTTTGTTGGGTTCGTATTCCTTAATGGTATCTCCCTGTTCCAATACCAGAATCTCCACCGAAACAGTAGTTGGACCATTATGACATGACTGACAAACTGTTGGATCGTCCCCTGGGGCGCCTGTACTGCCTACTCCCGATATTGTAGCACGTCCGAGTCGATTGGACATCGTGATCACAGCAATCGCAGACATTAAAAACAAAAAGTAGACGTATTTCTTCATATTCTATAATTGGTGTAAAGATATCAATGCAATAATGACTCCTGATTTAATTAAAGGTTAAAATACAAACGGCTGGAAATTGAAATTTTCGCACAATGAATCTGAATTCAATGGCTTCCATAACAGAGCTCGGGATATTTTCCGACATTGGTTTTGAAGATGTTGTCCAGTTTCATCAAATCTTCTTTTTCATCGGGTCCGGGAATGAAGATCTCACCAAAATCAACGGTTTTGGTTCTGTAATTCATGATCGTCGGAATGATGGGAACTTGAGCACCTTTCGCAATGAAGTAATATCCGGTTCTTAATCGCTCCACTTTCTTACGGGTTCCTTCTGGAGCTATGACGATCGCAAATTCATTGTGGTTATTAAATGCCTGGATGTAGGAGTCCACTTGATTCTGATGACCACTTCGTATCACCGGATATCCTCCCATTGCTTTAAAAATAAAACCAAATGGTGGTTTGAATAAACTTTCTTTACCGAGATACTTTATTTTTTGAAGTTTATAGGCACTGCGAATCAGTATTCCCAAAGGAAAATCCCAGTTGGATGTATGCGGTCCTATAGCGATGATATATTTAGGTAAAGTGTACAATTTTTCAAAGCCAGTTGCTTTCCATCCAATTGCTTTTAAAATCAGTTTGCAAATAATTCTCATGATTAAGGATAGCATTAGAATACCGGCTTAAAGCTTTATGAAGACCGTACAAAGATTGCCATTTTTAATAAAATACAAGCTCCTTTTTTCAAACCCTTTCAATAAAATTAAATTTCATAATCTGTTCATGTCGGATTCTCCTATGGGTCTCATTTTGATTATGCATTTCATCATTTGATTCCAAAGAATAACCGAAATAAAGATGTCCATAATTATTTTTGTTCTCCTCAGTTATCATAAACAGCAGACTCTCTTTTCAAATTTTCTTTTTATCATTGCATAAATAACACGATAATACAAAAATCCATGAAATCATTTTCACATCAGAACGATTCCATTGATCCTTCCAAAGAAGAGTTTGGTTTTGGTAAAGCATATACCAACAACAACAACCGGATGATTGATGATGAAGGTAAATTTAATATCCTTCGTCTTGGTGAGACAAGAAGAAGTCGTTTTCATGAGTTGATTGAAATGAAATGGTCAAGATTTTTACTTCTGATTTTTTTATACTATACATCAATCAATGTCATTTTCGGAATTTTGTATTACTTGAATGGTACTGATCAGATTGTCGGGATCGATCACAGCTCCCGGGTGAGTGAAATTTACCAATGTTTTTTTTTCAGTGTTCAGACCTTTACTACAGTAGGATACGGAGGCATGCATCCTACCGGATTTTTAGCTTCAAGTATAGCAGGTCTGGAAGCTTTATGTGGTTTGTTGACTTTTGCCATCATTACCGGCTTGGTTTATGCAAAATTCAGCAAACCAGAAGCTAAAATTGTATACTCAGATCATGTGTTGGTAAGTCCTTATAAAGAGGGATTGTCCTTCCAGATGCGGATTGTCAATGCTTTGAGCAACACTCTTATTGATATGGAAGCCACCATGATTGTTGCATTTACCCCACTGAATTCCACAAACAGGGTCATAAGAACCCTCCCGCTTGAAATCAGTAAAATCGCTTTGTTCCCGCTCAACTGGACCCTTGTTCATCCTATTGATGATAAGAGCCCTGTCCGGGATCTGGATCTACAGGATCTTGAACAATATGAAATAGAGCTGCTGATATTGCTCCGTGGATTCGATGAAACCTACAATCAAATGGTCCATTCCATGCACTCCTTCGGGCCCAAGGATTTTATTTACAACGCCCGGTTCAGGCCTATGTATGAATACCTGGATGGTAAAACCAGACTCTACCTGAAGAAGATTGATCAATTTGAACGAATAGGTTAAACCTCAATAAACTAAAACAGTCTTATAAACCGATGGCGGGTAACAAACAACTGGAAGATCAGACAATTCTCGATTGGATTGGCAAACCGGAAACCCTGGAAAAAGGCTTCAGGGCTTTGGTTGATAAATACCAGCAGAAATTGTATTGGCATGTCCGGAGAATGGTTTTATCCCATGATGATGCGGATGACATCCTTCAAAACACCTTCATCAAGGTCTATAGAAATATAGAGCAGTTTGAACAAAAAAGTAGTTTGTATACCTGGTTGTACCGGATCGCTACCAATGAAAGTCTAACATTCATCGAAAGAAACAAGAAGTTTCAGTATGATTTTATGGAAGACCAGGAGGAGCATCCGGCCATTAGCAATCTGAGATCGGATCCGTATTTTGATGGAAATGAAATACAGTTGCGCTTGCAGGAAGCATTAGCCGGTTTGCCGGAAAGACAAAAACAGGTATTCCTGTTGCGCTACAATGATGAAATGTCATACAAAGACATGTCTGAAGTACTTCAAACTTCGGAAGGTGCACTGAAAGCATCTTATCATCATGCTGTTAAAAAAATTGAAGAATATTTTAAATTAAAAGAATTGATATAACCATGAACCCTTCAGACAATAATATGGAAGATCCGAAAATTCCTCATCACGATACACTTCGCAATGATGAAGCATTCCGGGTTCCTGCATTTTATTTTGAATCGTTTTCGGACAGGATCATGAAACGAATCGAAAATGAAATGGTTCCTCCTGCATTAAAAGATCATGTATTCACAGTACCTGATGATTACTTCGATACATTTACTGATCGATTGATGCATAAAATTCATCCTGTACAAAAATCCAAAACCGTTTTTACAAGCTTCCGAAGATCCTGGATGCTGAGCGCTGCTGCCGTTGTAGTCATCCTGGTAAGCTGGTTTGTAATCCATTTGTTCAATAATCCATCTAACGTAGATTATTTAGCAAGCAGCACGGAAGAAGAATTACTGGAATATGTTTCCACTTACGCTTATCAATTTGATCAGAACAGTCTGGCAACAGTCATGAGTGAAGAAGAAATCAGTTCACTGGATATCGTTGATGAAATGGATGATGAAACTTCTGATCTGTTAATTGAATTATTCGAATAAACTCAAAAATAATTAAATCGAAATCTATGATACGTTTTGCAAATATTTTTATAATCCTTTTGTCCTGTCAGGTATTCCTGATTGCACAACCGGACCGCGAGTTTGATGGTCCGCGTAAGGAACGGATGATTGAAAAAATGGAAGCCATGCGAGTGGCCTTCCTCACCAGTCGCCTTGATTTAACCACAGAAGAATCCACAAAATTCTGGCCAGTATACAATGAATACTCGAGGACCAGAATGAATCTCAGGAGAGATCAATTTGATTTAAAAAGAGATATGAAAAATCAGGATCTCTCTGATGAAGAATCCAGAAAAGCATTGGATGATCAATTCAGCATTCAGGAAAAAGAATTGACCCTGAAAAAAAACTATTACGAAAAATTCAAGGCCATTCTTCCGCCGCAGAAACTCGCCAAACTAGAGCCTGCAGAAAACGAATTCAATATCGAAGTGCTCCGAAAATTGAAAGAGCGGCGTGAAAAAAGAATGGGTGGAGGAATGAGAGACAGACCAAGAAGGTAGAAGAGAACCAATGAAAAATGAAGAATTAAAAATTATTTTATCAACCCTTTCATTCTTCATTTTTCATTTTTAATTTTTAATTACTTTTTACCAACCCGGAAGCAGGTTAATCCCAAATTGTGAACTTGCTCCGCTGAGTAATGGCCAGGCGAAATAAGGCTCGAGGACGATAGCCCCAAATAGATTAATGCGAAAACCAAAACCGGCACTAAACACAGGTAGTGGTTTAAGAAATTCTAACTCCGATGAAAAATCTTCAAAGTCATCCCAGGCAATGCCTCCATCTAAAAATACATTTAACTCAATTGGCAAAAATGAAACCGGCAATAATGCAAATCGCTTTGGTCCGGTGATTGGAAGTCTGAATTCAATAGATCCGATGGCAATTTTTGAGCCGCTGATCTGTTCGTATTCAATGCCGTGTTTAATTCGCAATTTATCGAGTTGGTCGTAACTATATCCATGCATTAAACCATACTGACCTAATAAAGTGGGATAGAAATTTGCGGCATCTTTTCCATATCGCGAATATTGCAATCCACGAAATGCGAGTGTGAATGGTTTTATCCAAAAGTATTTTCTTCCATCCAGTGTCGTCGCCAGAAAATCGTATTGTCCAAAATACTTTTCTGCTCCAATGCGATAGCGGTATCCAAGCATGGGAGAAGTTAAACCAAAATAGGAATTGTCTCCAACCCAGGCTGCATTGATATTGGACAGCCATCCTTTTTCAACTCTGTAAGGACCAAGATTTACAGCAGACCCAACAGAAACTTTTTCTTTCTGACTTCCTATGTAAAAAAACTTGTTGATGTCATCGTAGTAATCATAAATTCTTTCTAAACTGAAAAAGCGATACGATGTTCCTGCTCCGATTTCAAATCGCTGTGTGACTGATAATGGATATTGCACAAAAACGCTGAACTGATCTTCAAAAATCCTGAGAATTTCTGTTGTATCTACATATGCTGAAATCGCGTTTCCATTTTCATCAATAAAGTTTTGTTTGTTATAACCCGGAACATAATTGAAAAACCGGTTGGGCAAATGCTGCAAAGAAACTCCCCAGGGCAGTTTGCCTGCCTGATTGACATAAGTAACTGCGGCCGCGACATCCTGGATCTCACCATTTAATGCAAGTCCTGTGTACAGTTGATGATTGCTCAACATGTCCGTAAACAAAAGATCCACACCACCATTAACTCCAAGGCCACCATAAACATAATTCCCGCCATATCCTGCCCCGGCACTTCCACCAATATAGGAAAGTCCAAACTTTGCCTTGTATGGTTGAATCCTGAAACTATCTTCATTTATAATGACAGATTGCAAAGACTTCAATTGTTTGTTTACCACTTCCGGAAGTCTCTTGTTTTCAAATGGTAGTGTTGCCTCTCGGTGATCAATGTTTAATGAATCTACTTCTGTACGGTTGATTTTATCGAGGCTGAGCTGATAAATCTGAAAACTGTTTTCTGAATAGTAACTATAGACCAAACGATCCCTGCTTCCGGACAGCGACATGGCTGGACCAAACGGAGTCAGGCCACTTACACCTGTTCTGGAATCAGTCAACTGATTTATTTTTGATGAATCTGCCACATATTCATAAATATTATTACTGCCATCTCGGTCACTGATGAAAAGTATGTTGCCGTTTTTAGAATACTGTGGATTCAAATTGTTTGCATCCGGAAAAAATTCACGGTGTTGAATTTCATTGGTATTAAGATCTAGAAATGCAATATTGTAATTCCAATATCCATTCACCAGTTTTTGTTTGAATTTTAATTCATCGGTAGCAAAGACAATAGACTTTCCATCCGGGGACCAATCGGGATGAATTTCAGAATAAATAGAATTCGTCAGTTGCTTTAATTCTTTAGTTTTAAATGTGTAGAGATAAAGATCCGTTTGACCTTTTGACAATCCTGATAAAATCAATTGCTTTCCATCTGGCGACCAGGATGGATTACTGAAAAATGGTAGTGTTTTAAAACTGAGTTCTTCTTCGGTTTTTCCGGACTCAATATTTTTGATGATCAGTGTACTCTGCCCTTTTCTGAATGCTGAAAATGCAAATCGTTTCGAATCAGGTGACCAGGTTCCGGATGATTCTAAACTGTTTAAATTATCAATATGCCCTTCTTTTGCTGAGCTGAATAATTTTTTTATAATCTTTCCATTTGCAGCTTCTGCAATAAATAAATCGGTAGTAAATAAATCTTTTTCTGAAAGAAAGCAAAGATATTTTCCATTGGGACTTAAGGATGGAGAGATGTTGATTCTTCCCGCATTATCATCTGTGATGATTCTCTTACCTGGCACATAAGAACTGGTTATTTGTTTTTTGTAATATTCCTTAAATGTACGTTGCCAAATGTTGGATAGCGTATCCGGATGAATGCCCAGCTCTTCCATGCAAGCAATATTAAATCCAAACTTTCCAACAGCTGTAAAAAATGGTTTGATCTTTTGGTCCCCGAACATTCCTGTAAAAAATGACCAAAACGCCTGGCCATATCGGTATGGAAAATATTCCGGCCGGTCCATCTTTGTCAATTCCGGAAAATGATCCGCGAGTACGGCATCTCTCATCCACATCGAAGTCTGCACATGCTCCCTTCCTTGTGATAAATATTCAGCCAGACCTTCAATAATCCACAAAGGATAATTTTGCAATGCTTGCATAGACATTGAATCGCTGTGTAAAATCATGTTGTATTGAAAAGCATGGACAAGTTCGTGCCCGATCACATGAAAGCTCTGATCATTAGTAAGCGCGATAGGCAATACGATGCGGTTGCGCAATCCTTCTGTGACGCCACCCGTACCTACGTCAATATTTCCATTGATAATTGCATTTTGCTGAAAATCGCCATGGTTATTATAAAGGACAACCGGATTTCTGAAAGTGAATTTTTCATCAAGTGTAGCGGAATGTACTTCATACCAGGTTTCAAACCATGATGCATATCGCTTTATCACTTCTGCATCCAAATCATAATAATATATACTGAAATGCGGAGTATCGTAAATTTTAAAATCAAAGTCCTTGTATTTTGGTTTGTTTCTGCCAAAATATTGGGCTTGTGAATTTGATGAGACCAGAAGTAAGGAGATTAGTATGATAAAGAATTTCCATTTCATGCTACCTGATTAATGTTACGGTACCTTCTTTTGATTTTGCAATTGGAGCTGCAGATGCATTATAACGAATTTTAAACTCAGAAACATATATATAAGTTTCCATCGGTGCAGGCTCTCCTTTATATTGTCCATTCCAACCGGAAGCAATATCATTCCCTTCAAAAACTTTTAATCCCCATCGATTGAATACTGTAAGCGTATATTCCTCTACAACTATTGGATAACCGCAAGCGTAATGCGGTTTAAATTCTCTATTAAGCTCTTCACCATATTCCGGAGTGAATACATTTGGAAAAATCACACAATCACAATTCCCGATGAGCTCAGTCTTTAACCTGATTTTGGTGCACTCCGGTATTTTAATTTTGAGAATGGTATCCAAAGTTCCGGGGGTGCTGTACTTAAATGATATGGTGTCATTGATTCCTGAAGCATTACTTAATACTGTATCGAATAAAAAGGTATCACAGTAAAATTGTTTTCCGAAATCAATGAGTTTCTCGGATGGTGCATTAACAACAATATTCAATGTGAACATTGAATCACAAGACGTTCCGGCACCAGGGATATTCTTTTGGTAAATTCCGGTCTTATCATACGATGCCCCTTTAAAATAAAATACTTCTCCCTGACACAGCGTGACCTCCACAGTATCCATGTACGCTGAAAGTACATGGACTGATTTGGTAAGACTTTTTACAATACAAGAAAATTCAAGAACCAGGGAGACATCATGATTTCCAGGAGTATTCAATGTATAATTTAAATCTCCAATTTGCCGGATGGTATCCTGATCTACTATCCAATATCTGGTTCCAGGGCCAGCAGAAAGGTCTGTGTATAACACATTACCGGGACAGATCGTATCCGGTCCTTCAAAATCAGGATTGAGCAAAGGAATCTCTTCACACAATACCAATGTACTTAAAGAAGTATCTCTCACATTAAAATAATCCACGGACCTTACTCCGGATTTCATCAGATAACTATAATCCGCAATTTGCCAGGTTGGCTTGTACACTGCAATTTCATTGGTAACATCAATATCATAACAGCCTGAAAAAAATGAATTGTCTGTTTTAATGATTAATCCCTGGCTGTGCACTTTATCGGTATATGCTCTTGAAAATCCACTCAATAACACTGAACCAAAACTACTTTTTCTTACGCGGGTATATTGCGAGCCATGTTGATTGTAGAT
The DNA here is from genome assembly GCA_044227375.1 of Saprospiraceae bacterium. Lineage (GTDB taxonomy): Bacteria > Bacteroidota > Bacteroidia > Chitinophagales > Saprospiraceae > Vicinibacter. The sequence goes on along the minus strand of JBGAWX010000071.1, from coordinate 4,564 downwards.
AAAAGCCTTGCGCAGGTTTCCATTTTTCTGGATGATGTATAATGCATTTTTATTAGGAGCATTTGGACCATTGATATTGTGCGTTGAAAAAGCAGAACTGCTCACACCGATTCCATAATCTCCGTTATCCAACTGACATAGTCCTTCACCAATGGTACTGATGTCTGATCCAAGGCTCACCTCGTATACATTTGCAAACAAAGTATTCATAGCACTATCCACTTTGATTAAAAATGGATCATTTTCAGAGCTCGTATGATCAAATTCAAGTATGGTTGTAAATCCGGTAATCAGATAATTATCTTCTTTATCGACAATCAAATCAAATGCGTTTGTTCTTTGATTGTTATAGCCGTATGTCTTGAATTGAATTGGGTTCCCATCCGGATCAGCCTTTAAAATAAATGCCTGGAATGTTGCATCGGCAATACATCTTCCGGTGACAATGATGTTGCCCTGTGAATCCAGTTTGACAGCATATGCTTCGTCATATGTTCCCCCTGGATTTCCAAAGGTCTTATTCCAAAGGACATTGCCATTTGCATCCAATTTAAACAGATACACATCATCCGCTAAATTATCAGTACCATGAGCTCCGGTACTTCCTACTACAATAAATCCACCATCCTTTGTCTTTGCAATATCCCGTCCGAACTCTGTATTATTACCTATTCGTTTCATCCAAACCGTTTGACCGGATGGATTGATTCTGCCACATAGAATAGAAGCGCGAAAAAATCCCGTGCCCAGATTGAAACTAAAAACAAGATCTCCATTGTCCGCTTCGACAATACCTGCATTGGTGTTGGTTGGAGATCCCGAATTTCCCAAAATCCTGGTCCACATGATCTTTCCGGTACAATCATATCTTGCAATAAAACCTTCAGAACGGTTTAAGGTATCGGTGAGAAACCCAAGCGTTGCAAACCCATCATCAGATAATGTTTCCACATCGTAGTAAAATACTTCCCTGTTTTTAATGCCGGCTTTGTATGGATCAATCGAATATGTTTTTTGAAACCGGATATGTTGGGTAAACGTCTCTATGCTTAGACTCATAAAGAGTACCATGCATGCGAAGGAAAATACTTTTGACATGTTAGCATTCATTGATTAAAAATAAGTGCCTAATTTAAACATCTTATGCATACGGATCCCAATTATCTCCTGAATCTTTTTCTTTTTTAAACATAGTTACTCCTGATGAACTATAACTTTTTGAACCTTATGATACTATAGAGTTCTTAATTATCTTGCACTCAGGATATGAAAAGAGAATTTGCTATCAATATCGGTTTATTACTCATTGCCAATCTTTTCATAAAGGCATTCTATCTTCTGGGAATAGACCGTCAGATGCAATTGGTTGTTGGTACGGAATCTTATGGTTTCTACTACAATCTTCTCAACATTACCCTGATCTTTCAATTCATCAATGATTTCGGTATTCAAAATTTTACAAACCGGCATGTAAGTCAAAATCGGGACAGCATCCGGCATGAATATAAAGATTTTGCCGGACTTAAAATCATGTTATCGTTATTGTACATCATTGCCGTTTTTATATTTGTATGGGCCATGAATTATAATTCAGAGATTTATCCTTTTATCTTTCACCTGGCATGCAATCAAATTTTAGTCAGCGGAATATTTTTTGTACGATCCAACATTTCAGGATTGGGATTTTATAAAACCGACAGTTTTTTTTCAGTACTTGACCGAATTCTATTGATCATACTGGGTTCCTTTTTATTATGGCATCCCTTGTTTAAATCCTACATCAGTATCAACACGTTTGTCTGGATACAAACCATTTCCTTGAGTTGTACTTTGATTGCGGTCATTTGTTTTATTAAAATGAAACAATTGCAATTTTCTTTTTGGTCAATTGAATTAACAGAAGTTAAAAAAATCCTCAGGGCCTGTTTTCCCTTTGCTTTGATCTATTTATTCAGTTCGCTGTACAACAAAATCGATGTGGTTTTAATCGGAAAACTATTGGATGATGGAAATCAGCAGGCAGGAATTTATGCAGCATCGATGAGGCTGTACGAAGCCTTCAGTATGATTTCCCTTGCATTTGGCAGTTTATTGCTAGCCATGTTTTCTGCATTGCACAACGATCATAGCAAACTGCAGGAATTGTTTAAGATGTCCATGAACGCCTTGGTAGTAATCACGATAATGATTGTAATGGCCTGTGTCTTTTATCCTTCGGAAATCATCAATCTGTTGTATCATCAAAGCGACCCGTATTGGGCAGAAATCTTCAGATTGACCATGCTGGCATTTATTCCTGGAAGTCTGAATTATATTTTTGGAGCACTGTTTCCTGCGCTTCATAAAGAAAAGGAACTCGTAAGTTTTTATCTGATCGCTAGTTTAATTAGCTTTATCGCAAATTATTTTTTAATTATAGAATGGAAAGTTGTGGGTGCTGCTTACACTGCAATTGGAACTCAATGTGTTCTATTCTCCATCCAATACCTCTACATTTACAATCAAAATTTAGTGAAACTGAACTCAAGATTTATTCAAAGAATAATATTTTTTATTCTTTTATCTTTTTTGATTTCCTATGGCACATATTATTTGCCTGTAAATTGGATATTAAAATTGAGTTTGAGTTGCATCCTGATATTTGGGATATCCCTTGGTTTGAAAATGCTAAAACTAAAGGATCTTTTGGAAGAAAAATTGACCTAATAAGGATTATACTATTTATAAATCTGGCAACCGGTTGAACGCAATCGCTCTATTGACAGATCAACATCATTCCCAAGTGCACTTCCTGAATTAGAATGACAGAATGGACAAGGATGAAGATCTCCATTAGTGTCTACATACAAAATTCGTTTTCCAGATGCCGTACAACCAACACGTCTTTGATGATATGCATTATAACTGACAAGTGGATAATGCCTGTACTTTTTATCATAATTCATTTTCAAATAAAAAGCTTCCAACACGTTTTCATGCTCCTTGTTTAGTGCAATCTCTTTGTCTTTATAATGACCTACAGCTTTTGGTTCAAGTATTTGAATGAATGAAACGCCCATCTGCTTTGCGAGCTCCGCATATTTCATTAAATTGACTTCCGTAACGAAAGATTTGGTAACACAAATTGACAGGGCAACCACAAGTTTGGATTGAACGGAATTCTTTACAGCACGTTCAACCCATTCATAAGATTTTGATGAACCCCGAAATAAATTATGCAACTCCGGTTCAAAATGATCAAGACTAATAAATACTCCGGTGAGTCCGGCATTCTTTAATTTCATGGCATTATTCAAAGTAAGCTTATACCCAGAAGTCAGGATCCAAAAATCCGATTCATCATGTTTAGCTGAGTTCAATACTTCGACAATATCATTCACTCTAAGCATAGGCTCACCTCCGGAAAGCAGAAATTGTCCAGTCCCTTTATTTTGAAAAGTATTTACAATTGATTTGAGGTCTTGTAAAGTCAGTTTTTCTTTCCCATTCAGGGAATCCCATTCGAAACAATGCTCACATTGTAAAGTGCACTTCTTGGTAATGGCAATAAATATATTCGTAAACCAATTCTCGTTACCTGCAATCGGAGAAACTCTATTTATTTGTGTTTTTACAAATTCATTAAACGCTTTGGATGGCCAATGAGGCAGGAATAATTCCCAAAAATATTTTTTATTAACCTCTACAACTTTAACATAGCGATGCTCACCAAAAAATCGTCTGCGTTGTTTGTCCAGAGCACATAGGATTCTAAAACAATGAACGGGATTTTTGAATTTCTTAAAAATCAGCCATACAATATTAATTCGCATTAGAAATGCAATCCACTCTTTATTAAATCCGGAAATAATATTCTGACTTTGAACTTCGCCTTGAATTCCAATATCACCTTCTACAGGATCAACAATCCTATTTGCTGCTAATACGATTTCACTAGTTTCAATTTCCATTATTGAAATTTAAAGCATTTACAAACAGTTCGGAATGATCCATAAATTCAAAATAACGTTCTTTTGAAAACGCGTTGAAAGCTCCTTTTTTCTTAAATGAGTTTAGTGTAAAAATATTAGGACTTCCCTTATAATCTCTGATGTATTCGTAATATCCTCTGCTATGCAGGAAAAGAGACCTCCGGGAACATTCCTTTAATTCCGGAAGCACATAGGTCATAGTAACTTCATTTCCAGCTTCAGCTTGGAATAGATAATCTTTATCTGAAGAGGCGAGTGCGGAGGACACCTCTTTTCCGTTCTCATCAATGCATGTGACAGGTTTGAGTTTATTTAATTTCACTGGAATGTCTTCAGAAAACATAAAACCGCATTCTAAATTAAGTCTAATTTCTCCCCCCTTTGTCTCTGATAAATCAAGCGGCATGATCAGATCTCTTGATGCCAATGGGCCCATCACGTTGAAGTAGTCCACGATTTTCCAGCCCTTTTCGGTTTCCAGATAGACTGAAAGCGGAATGCCCTGATCAAGCGACCATTGAATATTTTTCCTTGCAGGTACAGATTTTTGTTTTTCAGCAAACTGATTGTAGTATGATCCAAATTCTTCATTG
>JBGAWX010000070.1:13113-13438 GCA_044227375.1 Saprospiraceae bacterium | reverse complement strand
GTGCATGACCCCAACAACTATTTCCAGTTGCCGGATCTGTGATGGTGACTTTAAATTCCTTATTAATATCCTGTGAACCAACTTGAATTCCGGGAATATTAGGCTGCCTGTCTATTGCCTGCCCTGTTATCCAATCTTGTACGGTAACAATATAATCCAGTAAGCAACCATAAGGCCCTCCGGAGAGTATTTCATCTGCACCTATAGTGGCAACACAATTTTCATTTAGACTTATTTGAATTTCGTCATGGCATACAAGTTGATCCAATGGGTTTGCATATTCTGCAATGGTTATACAGAATGTACAAGTAGTCGTATTTCCAGC
>JBGAWX010000070.1:0-13103 GCA_044227375.1 Saprospiraceae bacterium | reverse complement strand
CAAGTAGTGCCTCTGGGAAATACATCCCCATTTTTCTTTCCAGAATTATCGATTTGTGTTACGACTGGTCCGGCACCAATAATAGTTTCCTTGGAGTAACCAATAATACCATTCCAATACCTGCCAGCGAATGTAGTCCCTGTAAATACTGGATTTCCTTTTCCAACACCGAGAGTCAAGGTTAAATCACCATTACTAAAAGTAGTATTCCCGTTAGTATACCGCAATGTAAACGTTCCATAACTGTCCAGATAAAAGAATATACCATATGTTTCGCCTGGATTGATGACCAAACCTCCAATTGTAGGGAATAAGGTTGGTTGATTTAATCCGGCACAAGTTCCATTACCAGTTCCCATTAATGTCCATGCTGCAGCATTAGATTCCTTGCCGATATAAGTTGTGGGAGTATAATATACCGAAGCAGTACAAGTACCTCCAACTGTACCAATAATGTTGCCAGCGAATGAAGTCAGTGTAATCGGTCCAGTTGATGTATTGGTAATATTAAACATATTGCCAGCGAACTGATTGTTTGAGTTGAATGCAGTCGTAATGGTTGCAGTTGTTGTTGTTCTAATTAAATTGCAATTATCAGTTGCCTCAGGCGTAGTATAATTGATGATTCTATCGCACTCACCTGGATTGAGATTCACTGTCCAGTCTTTCGGACACCATAATACCGGAGGAATGATATCTCTTACGGTAACTGTGGCCATACAGGTTGAAGATTTACCACAAGAATCCCTTGCAGTAAGTGTGACAGTATTCGCACCCTGATTGCTGCAATCAAAGGAAGTCTTACTCAATGAAAGTGAGAATGCGGTGCTGCCATTATCTACGTCAGGTACCGTGAGTGTGGCTTTACCAAATTGATCTAAAAAGATGGTTGCATCTTTACAACGTGCAACCGGTTGTGGTAACACAGATATTCTGAATATCATTGGAGTACCCATACATACAGGTCCACCTGTAACATTGGTATATACCGGTGTCACTGTAAATGTGCTTGTAATTCTGGCAGCACTTGGATTGGTTGTTACAAAAGATGGTACTGAATTGGTTCCCGCAGTTGCTGCCAAACCAATTGGTTCAGGAGTACGAGTCCAGTTGAATGTTGTTCCTGGTGCAAAACCTGTAAATACAATCGGAACAGTAACATCTCCGTGACAATATTGTACATCCGGAATCTGATTGACCATAACATTTGGATTTACAGTAATCGTAAATGTCATTGGAGTACCCAGGCAAGTTTTACCAGCATTAGTAAATGAAGGGGTAACGGTAAATGTGGATGTAAGTGGAGTATTTCCTGCATTGGTGGTAACGAATGCGGGAACGGATCCTGATCCACTGGTTGCAGCCAAGCCTATGGCTTCAGGTGTGCGTGTCCAGTTAAATACTGCTCCGGCAGGTGCACCTGTAAACGTTATTAATGACGATGTTTGGCCAACACAAAAGATGCGATTTGCAACCGGTGTAACACTTGGTGTTTGATTTACCACAACCGATTGTGATACAGCTTGAATACAACCCGGATGACTTCCATTTGGAACTCCATCTGCTGCATCAAAACTGAATACCACATTATGTGTGCCTGGTCCTAGAATTGAAGGATTAAATACTGTGTTTGCAGATCCGTTGATTGTAAATGTTCCAACACCTGTTGCTGGACCGGATCCATCTCCTAGTTGTGCATTGCCAACTAATGGTACTGGTGGATCATATTGACAATATACAGTAGCTAATCCTACTATACTTGGATTCGGGTAATAACACGTGCTACCTATTGATCCAGAACTTCCAAGACTATTTGTAACCGTAACATTATAACCCAAAGCATCAACATGAATGCCTTTTAAAGTATAATACACATTTTCATCCGGCTCATCAATTTGTCCATCACCGTCATTATTGATTCCATCCAAAGTACCATTCACTAAAGCAGTTCCTATTGGAATTATTACTGGAGGTGTTGGAGGATTAGGACTCGTAATTAAATACAAACCAGTTACCGCACTTACTGTCCAATTTTGTCCAGCTGGTGCATTTACCGTAATGGTTTCATTAAACTGACCATTAATAAGTGTAGTCGCATTGTTCTTACATGAACAAGGGTCAGTTATGGAAGGAGTACATGAATAGACTGTTATTGTTGTTGTTGCTGAAGGCCTGCAACCCGGATTTGGAGGATTAGGAGTTACAATGGCATACAAGAAATAACTACTTGGTACGGCAATATTAGTTACTAAAGTTGCTACAGTACCACCTCCCGTTAAGCTTCCATTAGCTACAGTTCCCAATATTGTTCCACCAACATAAGGATCAGGCAACATGGTCGGAGAAGATTTGAAAACAATTCCATATGTACCTCCCATATTTGCTAAACCTGAAGCAGTAAGTGTAAAGTTTATTGTTTTACAAACATTTGATGTAGATGAAGTCAATGACCCAATTGAAGGACAACCACCACAATTTCCAGGACCAACTAAGGCAATAGATTTTGTTGCGGTACATCCATTACCAGATGTTACGGTCACATTATAAGTACCAACACCTATTCCTGATTGATCTTCCGAGGTGGGATTAAATGTGCCAAATCCGTCTGAGGTTGACCAACTATAAGTTAATGGTGCTGCTCCTGTTGCAGTAATATTAATGGAACCATCAGTACTACTACACGATGTTGGCTCAACATGAGTTTCAGCTATTGACACTCCGGTAATTACAGTAACTGTGGCTGTAGCTGTTGCAGTACAGCCGTTTGCTGCCGTTACTGTGACAGTATAAGTTGTTGTTGAAGCAGGTGATACCATGATCACAGATGTAACTGCTCCGGTACTCCACGCATATGTACCACCTCCGCTTGCGGTCAAAGTTTGGATTGAACCAGAACATAATATGGGTGCAGATGGCGATATCGATGCGGTTGGACTTAGATTCACTGTAACCGTTGCAGTAGCTGTTGCTGTACAACCATTAGCAGAAGTTACGGTAACCGTGTAAGTCGTAGTTGATGAAGGCGAAACTGTAATTGCTGTAGTAACTGCTCCGGTACTCCATGCATATGTACCACCTCCAGAGGCAGTCAATGTTGTACTCTTACCTGAACAAATAGTAACATTGGCAGGTGTAATTGCTGCAGGAGGTAATGGTAGTACTTTTACAGTATCATACATAACAATCTTACATCCAACTGAATTGGTAACTGTATCCGCATAGATTGTTGTTGAGGAAGGATTAACCACTATAGCTGCAGTGGTTTGGCCTGTATTCCATTTATGTGCTACACCTCCACCAACAGTTACAGTAGCAGATGCCCCATTACAAATTGTTTTATCATTTGGTACACCACTAGATTCTGTAATGGTTATTGTAAGATCTGTTCCAACAAATTCATCTGCTCCTATGTCCGGATTTGTTAACGATCTGGTTTCACAGTCAATGTCAGAAGGCACTGCCGCTAAGGGCATGCCTGCTTGATTTAAACAATCATTTCCTGCTCCTGTCAAATGCAAATCTGTGGTTGAAACAAATGTAGGTTGGACATTTTGAGATAATTTGTCTTTTCCGGTTTCGGCTTGCCATTCTGCCAAAGTCAATTTTTCATAACCTGCAGTTTGCAAAATGCCTCCAACTTTAGAAAATCCGGCTGAGCTGCCAGACGTGAACATATCATTATAATCAGAAATCAAATTTAAGTAGTTCCCCGTTGTGCTATTATATGCCAATCCAATTGCATAACTTCTGCCAGTACTTGCACTGGTTTGAGAATTAGTCATGATATTATTCTTAATGTTGACATTGGGAAATACTCCACCAACAGCTATACAATAACTTGGCTGTGTTGCTGAACCACGGGCACCTAACATTGAAATTGAATTATTATAAATATTCATAACTCCATTGCCACCGCCTACCCATATACCTGCATCGAAGTCGTTTGGAGTAGGAAATCCCAATAATCCAGAAATCATATTATTCGATATCAAGCTCGAACCGGTTGATGCAGAAGCTACACCAATTCCTACAGTAGAAAATGAACCTGTAGAACTTAAGAAACCAATTATGTTATGTGAAATAGTCACATTGGTTACTTCACTACCAACAAATACCAAAGAACCAAAAGAGCCAATTGGAAATCCTGCACTGATAGCAAATACCGAACTGCTTCTGGTCATTCCAGAAATGTTATTACCATTAATTTTTGAACCATCGTCGAAACCGATCCAGATTCCCCCAATCTGAACATTATCCGGAGCAGCGGTATTGATTAAATTCTGATTGATGGTATTTCCTGTGTTTTTTACAGCCTTACTCTGTCCATTTGAGAAAATACCGTACTGCGTTTTGCTTATGTTATTATTTATAAAAGAGTTATTATTATTTTGATATCCCAATGAACCAGTAGCAATTGTTATACTTCCACTTCCAATTCCAAATAAAGTTGTAGTGTTTGAATTTCCAACTATATTACAATTCAGGATATTATTATTTGTTGGAGAATTTGGAATTCCATTTACTGAGACCCATTGCAACCAAACAACCGCAGATGTTGTACTAGTACTCGTATTGTTAATTGTAAGATTTCTGGTTGCAGTGACCAATGGACAAATTGAATTTACCAAACTACCATTACTACCATTGATAGTAACATAATCAGCACCATTCAATACAAATATTGCGGTAGCAGATACACCAGACACTGTAACATTGACTCCTGCCGCCGGTTTAATAGTTAATGTATTCACAGCCGATTGTCCGGACACTGCATTTATTGTAATTGGAAATGTTTCTGAAGGATATGTTGCATCTGTCAAAGAAAACAATACCGGTCCTGAAACGCAACGAGTATTATAATCTGCCACAGCGGCGGTGATCGTTGTATAATTTCCACCAACTCCAACTGTAAACGTACCACTCATCGGATTTTGAACAGTGATCGAAAACGGTACAGTAGGTGCGGTAATTACAGTATTCACATCGATTGCAAAAGCTCCGCATGGATTTGATGCAATATTTGAAGGGACTGCCAAATCCTGAGCGATAACATAGTAATCTACGATATCCCCGATAACTAGTCCGCCCATGTCACTGGCGAGCATTGTGAATGACCATGTGCCATTCATTCCGTTTCCTGTAAGAAGTATTCCGGCATTAGAAAACCAGGCACCCGCATTTTTTCGATAATAGACACGTGGCCTGAATGTACCTGCTGTAGGTACACCTGTCGCATCATAAATGGTCACAGGTGTTAGTATAACATCACCTGTACCGCAAGCAGAAGCTAAGGGGGTAAATTCAATTGCCGGTCCAGAAACATCTAAACTTAAAAAATTGGCTGCATCAGCACCAATGTCATGCGGTGTGAATGATGATCTTATTTGTCCATCAATATCATCAGCAACATATGCAGATGCATTAAATCCGGCTTGCTCAATTGGAGTTGGAACCCCGGTCATGATATGCAAGTCCCCGGTAATATTTGTACCAGTAGGATTGATGTATTTAGGATCTGATGAGAACGAATTGCAATCTTGCCCAACTGCCGTTCTCCAAGCATTTATATCAAACTGATCAATTGAATTATACTGTCCAACAAATCCGCCAATTCCATTTGCAAGATAATCATTGTAATTAATGGTAAGACCAGCAGGATTAGGTGTAGTGCCTCCAACTTTTACTGCATAATGTTTTCCGGTTGAACCCGAATTAGATCTGGCATTATAAAAAATATTATTTATGAAAAATCGAACATTTGTCACAACAGAACTATTGAAAGCAAAAGTATTCGATGCATTTGAATTCACAGCTGAACCGCCTATGTACACACTATTGTGAAAATAATTAACTGCACCCGCTGCATCATTTATACCATTGATCATAATACCTTCATTCATAGATAAACCAGCAGAATCAATTCCCAGTCTGATCATATTGTTTGAGTAGGTCAATATTGCCCCGCCATTTTGAAATATTCCAGTAAGCGTTGCAGCTGCATTATTACTTAGAATTCCTAATGAATGAATTTTATTTTTTGAAAATGTACTTCCACCGACAAATGTTGAAGCATTATAAATACCAATTACTGATGTAGCTGCCGTTAGATTGGTATTGTATAATGTATGTATGTGATTATTTGAAACAATTTGCGCTTGAGATGCAGTAAGACCCGCAATACCGAATATCGTTGATGCTGCCGCTACTCCTAGATTCGGAGAATTCGTAAAGAAATTCCGTATGGTATTATTTTGAACACTCATTCCCGTTACGCCGGAATAAACAATTCCATATAAAGAAGCTCCCTGTCCAGAAAGCGTACTTGTTGTAGTAGCCTTAATAGCACCACCTGAAGCACCAATCGTATTATTATCAACTATAAATTCCGTTGCATTCAGTAATCGGATTGCAGTAATTCCAGCAGCACCCGTTGAAGTGTTCGTACTGTAAATTGAACCAATTGTATTTCCAGTCAGCAGTATTCCATTAAAACCAGAAGCAAAATTGTATAATGCTATAACTTCTGATGTAGATGTACCGGTAGAATTGATACCGAAGGTAGTTGTCCCATTAAGACTTCCTATTGTGTTATTGGTAATATTAGCTTTACCTGATCCAACGATAATTCCAATTAATGGACCAGCGGATCCGACGCCTCCTAATGGCCCGGAAACATTTACTGCAGTAATAAGATTATTTGTTATTAAAGTGGCACTGTTGCTTCCATGGGAAGATAGATGAATTCCAAAAAAACGTGTAGAAGTAGAAGGACCACTAAGAGTATATACCCCAGTTCCACTCGCAGAGGAAAACCCAATAATATTTCCTGAAATGACGAAATTATTTGTATTGGTATTAGCAATTTGAATTGCGGTATGTTGCGCACCAGTAGTTTGAGTTCTGGGAGCAGTTTGATACCATTTGTTATTGGTTACCATCCAATCTGTGGTACCACCAGCAATGTACATACCATTACTTTGAGCAGTAGCATTAAAGTAGTCAAATACTTCACAATCGGTAATGGTATTGTTACTATTGTAATTAAAAACATTTGTGGTAGTTCCCTGGCTGTAAATTGCTTTAGCAGGCAGGTTTACTCCATCAGGTGAACCGATTTTACAAAATGAAATGGTGTTGTTGTCATTTCCATTGGTTGCAGTTGAGAATGCAGTTGCAAAATAGATTGTACCTCCGTTTGTGGTGGTGGTCATAGTGGAAGAACCATTGATTGTACAACGGGTAATTAGATTCAAAGTAGCATCATTGACGAAGCGTATAGTTGATGTACCTGAAGTCGCAGAAATTGTGGTATTATTTATTGTTAGCGAGTTGCCACCCGAATTTAATCCATCAATAGTCACATTATCACAACCATTCAAATCGATCAGCGGTAAACCAGCAGTTGCAGCCCCGGAGATTATTCTTGCAGCGCCACCGGTTGGTTTTATCAATACAGAAGTAAAACTTGCAGATCCGGTACCGCTGGCATTCAAAATTGCACCGGTTGCCGGTTCACTGGTATTGGCTGATATATTCATGGTAATTACCCCGGTATGAGTTCCTGCATTGACTGCGGCAAATGCTGCAGACAAAGTAGTATAGGAAGCCATGGGTGTGCCACCGCTTGAAGTCACATCGACCTGGGCTTGTATGGAAATCTGCAATCCACTAAGTATGAATAGAATAAGAATAAACTTAGGGATAAAAGATGGCAAAGTAAATCCACAGGGACTACGTCTTTTCATGAGATCTGAGTTAGGTTCTAAATAATACCAAATATGAATTGGCTTCGACAATTCAATCCAGCAAATGTAAAAATGGATTTTCCAAATTCAAACAATATTTAATCAATCGTGAATTTTATTTTTGGATACACTCCAAATAGTTTTATATCACCGATTTACGCATAATATATTATTTACATACTTGCTCAATCAATTCTTGATTAATTTTATTCGAAAAAGCCATATGAACAGTGATTTATTAATAAGAGAATTGAATAGAAATGAACGGGTATTTTATTCTTTAATATGCACATTGGAAGGTGATGATCCTTTCATAAAATGGAAACCCGAACCAGGGAAATGGTGCTTGCTTGAAATCCTTTGTCATTTGATCGATGAGGAAAAAGAGGATTTCAGAACCAGAGTCAAATTCGCTTTGGAGAATTCAACCGGTCAACCACCGGCAATAGATCCTCAGTCATGGGTTATTTCAAGAAACTATCTGCAACAAGATTATCCCGCAAAATGCAATGAATTTATTATGGAAAGACAAGGCTCTATCAACTGGCTTAAATCCGTGGAAAATATGGATTGGAACGCTTTTTTCACTCACTCCAAATTTGGAAAATTCACTGCCCATTTTATGTTGTCAAACTGGCTCGCTCATGATTACTTGCATATAAAACAAATTACAAAATTGCGATATGACTATCTGAAACACATAAGCGGTGAAAATTTGGATTATGCCGGCAATTGGACCTAAGAAAGTTATGAGTTATGAGTTATGAGTTAAAAATTTAATTCATTCAATTCAGAACACACCTCTGAACCTGAAGTCGTGAATTATTTTTTTTAAAGAATGTCCAATAATTCAAATCCCTGATAATCCATTCTATCTTTGCAAGCTATTCAACGCATCAATTTCGATCCAATCTGAAATTGAATCGCAATGAAGATACTCAACCCAACTTTACTCACTCCGAAAATAAATGATCACACTCCAACCCAAACTCACACCCACTCAGGATTCGGGGCGTAGCGCAGCCTGGTAGCGCACACGTCTGGGGGGCGTGGGGTCGAAAGTTCAAATCTTTTCGCCCCGACAATTCGGAGTGAGTTTGGGTTGGAGTTGAAGTTTGATTAGTTTCTAATAAATTTTAGAAATGAAATTATTATCCTCTTACCCGCACTAACCAAACTCATGCTGGATTGATTACATTTACCACATCGATCCAATAGAGATGTTTAGAATTGTCGCTTACATATTTTCTTTTTTAATATTTCTTTTAACAGAAATCTCTGGGCAATACGCAAATTGTAATTTTATCTGCAATACTGATTTTGAGGATGAAAAATTAGTCAACAACGGACAATTTGGTTTTTTTGATCAGGACCGGGTGTCATGCTGGAATACAACCGCAACTGACCGGATGATTGAAATCTGGGGCAGCGGATTTGGCGGTGTTCCCGCATATTCCGGAAATCAATTTGCAGAGTTGAATGCCAATATGGTTTCTACTCTATTCCAAAATTTCAGTGCTGCACATGGTGGCACAGTTGAAATTTCTTTTGCTCACAGAGGTCGGGCCGGACTTGATCGCTTAAGTGTTGAAATCGGACCGAATGGAGGACCTTATGCAAACCTCGGCACGTTTTCTGCAGATAACAGCCGTTGGGTCTATAATTCAATTTCATATACATTTCCCGATACTGGACGAATCGATTTTGTAATCAGGTTTAATTCGGTCAGCGCTGCAGGTGGTGCAACTGTTGGCAACTTCCTCGATGCAATCAGCATCAAACTTCCACAACCTGAAGCAGATTTTTTTATCACAAAACCTACTTGTCCTAATAAATCGAATGGCGCCATTCAATTGAATTCTATTCATGGCTCATTACCCTTCAGGTATCTATGGAATTCTCCATTGAATTCAACAGATAGTGTGCTTACAAATTTATCACCGGGAAACTATCAACTTGAAATTACGGATTTCTATGGTTGTAAAATAACGTACAACTTACAATTGGATGCAGCATATCACAATGACACTACAAACATTTCATATTCAGCATGCACAAAGTATACCTGGCCAATAACAGGAGAAACATTTTTACAATCCGGAAAATATTCAGCGACACTTCAAAATCGGGGTGGATGTGATAGCACGATCAACTTAGATTTGAACATTCAAAAACCGGATTCAATTTTTACTTCGATATCAACTTGCGACTCATATACATGGCCGGCCAATGGAATGATATATAACCAAAGCGGAATCTATGCTGACACTTTAATCAATATTCAAGGATGTGATTCGATCCTCATTTTAGAATTAAATATTTTATCACAAATTAATCCTATAAGTTCAATAAGTGTTTGCGAATCCTACACATGGCCTGTTAGTGGAAAAACATACACGCAAAGTGGAATTTACATTGACACTTTGGTAAACATATTTGGATGTGATTCTATTCTGGCTTTGAATCTGGAGATCTTGCCATTGCAACGATTTACATCCTTCGTTCGAAGCTGCGATTCATACACCTGGACCGTAAATCAAAGAACTTATCTTCAAAGCGGAATCTACACTGACACTCTTATAAATACAAATGGTTGTGATTCCATCCTGGTGCTGGATTTGACAATTTTACCCCACAATACTATCACAAACGCAGTTCGGAGTTGCGATGCATACACCTGGCCTGTCAATGGTACCCGTTATCTAAACAGCGGTACATACGTCGATACCCTCAAGAACACATTAGGATGTGATTCCATTTTGACCTTAAATCTGGAAATATTAAAAAATCAGCAAGTCATTGACTCAATTCAGATTTGCAATTCATACTTCTGGAATGTTAGCAAACAAACCTATGCACAGAGTGGAACCTATCATGCTCATTATATAAACCGAGAAGGTTGTGACTCTTCACGAATTCTTAAACTCCAAATTTTGCAAAGTACTTCATCAAAACAATCCGTTTCAGCTTGCGAAAATTATTTATTTGATAAGGTGAATTATGCTGCAACCGGTGATTATACATTTCAAAGTACCAATGCACAGGGTTGTGATTCGACATTTACTTTAAATCTTACAATACATCCGAATTTTCTAAAAACAGACACCATCACACAATGCAATCAATATCAATGGCCGGTATCAGGCGACACCTATACACAAAGTGGTAATTACAGAATGGATTTAAAAAGCGACAAAGGCTGTGATTCGATTCATTTACTGCATTTGATTATCGATCCCACTTACCTGCATTATGATACCGTCAGTGCTATTGAACAGTATTTGTGGCCTGTCAACCGGGAAGTGTATAAAGAAAGCGGCAGTTACCTGACCTCATTTAAAACCACACAGGATTGTGATTCCTTGCGTGGACTGATTTTGGAAATCAAAAGAAGAGGCGAGGTATATTTACCCAATGTGTTTACTCCAAATGGAGATGGCATCAATGACAAATTTATAGTTTACTCGAGTCCCGAAATCATTACTATTGATCGAATGTTGATTTATGACCGTTGGGGTGAAATGCTTTTTGAAATAAAAAATTTTCCTCCCAATGATGCGCAATTTGGCTGGAATGGAAATTTAAATTCTCAGCATTTGAATCCAGCTGTATTTGTTTATGCAGTAGAATGGACAGATCTCGAAGGCACAAAACATATTGAGCATGGAGACGTGACCCTGATCAGATAGCATTATAGACGGAGTTACCTTTATACAAATCCTTATTTCTTAAATACTTTACCATAGAATCGTTCTCCTGTATTATTCAATATTGAAAGAAAATATAAGCCACTTGAATATTGTTGCAAACTCAATTCGACTGTATCCTTTTTTCCATGAATGGATTCTAATTCCAATAATCTGCCATTCAGATCAAATACCCGGAGTGTAAAATCACTGAATTGTTTTGTGTCGATAGTAATTTTTGAATTCGTTGGATTTGGATACACGATGAGTTGATTTTTTGATTCATTCTTTTTTTCTTCTTTGGTTCTCGTACCATGAATATCCGGATTAATAATATGCCAAACCTCATTGGTAGCAACCGGTGCATTAAAATCAAAATAGATATCTGCCTTATTAGCAATGTAAGATCCAAATGGAGCATTTTCCCTTGGAGCGATTCTATATTTCACAAAACCAATTGATGCCGAATTATTGATATTGGAGTCGGGCAAATAGATATTTGAAAATTGAAATGTCAATACATTATTTTTAATCTCCACCTGAACCGGATGACTGAATTGCAATAGCGAAAATTTTTCTATATCAAGATTACGATCCAGAGTATCCAGAATCCTAACTTCGAATGCGGTATCATTTCCTGTATTTTGAAAACGGATGGTGTATTCCAATTCTTGATTACGTTGAATATAATGTGTTTTATCACCTACACCTGTTGGAATTACAAGCTTGTCATTAGGATCTATGGCTCCTGTTACCGGAAAACAAAATACCAAATCGTTAGGGGAACCCATGAAATTTATTCTCGAATTCACGTATCCATGATGATTAGAACCTGATGAAATATTGCAGTCTTCCACTGCAAGCGACAATCCTTTCTTTTCCGCGGGGTGATTTTTTTCCTGATTTGAAATTAAACGATATGTTGAACCATCAGATGGAATGTTTAAATATAATTTTTCTCCCTGTGCCAAAGCATATTCCCGCTCCTGTATGAAATTGTCGTTTTTATAAATAGAATATTTTAGCGGAGATGTCGTAGCAGATTTTCCTTTATTCCACAATTCAAATTCAACATGATCATTTTTACAACTTGCGGATAAGCGAACATCCGCTCCACTCCAAACGGGATCGGCATTGCAAAAATCATTGGGATAAGAACTTACGTCTATACAAATGTCCTGGCCAACCACAGCATTACAGGATACCATAACCTGAATTATAAATTCCCGTTTTTGAAACACATCCAAATGCCCCACAAAAAACCGAAAGCTTTGATTTCCTAAATTCACATATCCCATATTAGTCGAAACAATATCCAATTCAGTTGGCAGTGTAATGGTAACCGTCGCACTATCTGTTGATTCAGTTCCATTATTAGCCACTTTTATATATAACTCTGCTTCCCTGCATGCCCGAAGAATGCCTGAGGTGACTTGTACATCTACAAAAGGACAACTGTAGATTTGATCCATCAAAATATCCAATTTTGATGAAGTGTCCTTTTGCAACAACAAATCAACTCCGGCTGGATTGCAATTTTCCCAAAAGGGATTTGGTTGAATGGCATTTACATGAACCTTACCTGCAGGATGATAAATAGAATAGCGTCCCATTTGATTTGAATAATACATTCTCTTTTTGCCCATTTCATCGGTAAATGCTATTCCAAGAT
>JBGAWX010000006.1:0-30185 GCA_044227375.1 Saprospiraceae bacterium | reverse complement strand
AGGCTCTGTATGCAGTCTCCTGGCATAAATCTTTAGCATCATCTGAATCCTTGGTAAGGCTGAATGCAAAATTGTGAAGCGTCTGAGTCTGCTTATCCAATAAACTATAAAATTCTACCGTAGACATTTGATCTAATTTTCCTCAAAATTATCATTTTGTTTAAACATTTAAAAGTAAGAATTAGACAAAATCTGTTAAATAAATGATAAATATGAGCTATTAATGATAAAATTTTGAATATCAATATATTATCTAATTCTTTAAAAATTCTATTTGTTCAATATAAATTGAGAGTTCAGCAATTTTATTGTTGAGCATTCTTAAATAAATACGTTCCAACGCCTAAAAATACCAAATTGGGTATCCAGATTGCGATAATTGTTGGCATCATTTCAGTATTTGCAAAGGTCAATGACATTTTTGAGAGGAAGATAAAAACCACCCCGATCACTACACCGGCTGCCAGATGCAAGCCCATTCCACCTCTAACCTTTCTGCTGGCTATGCTTGCGCCAATGAAACTCAAAATGAGTGTAGTAAAGGGATCTGCTGTCCTTCTGTGTTTTTCCACTTCATAGGCTTTAGTTATTCCGGATCCTTTCTCACGTTCCCTTTTAATAAACCGGTTTAGCTCTGGAGTGGTCATCATGTCTTTTTGGTTAGCCACATAGACAAAATCCGAAGGATTCAAATTGATAAGACTGTCTATACTTTGGCCTCTTTTAATTATAAGACTTTCCGAACTGTCCGCAAAACTGCGAATTTCATAATCCTTAAGTGTCCAGAGACCCGGTTCCTTTTTCAATTTGATGGAGTTTGCTTTAAAAATTTGTACAATTTTTTCTCCCTCAAATTTTTCCATCTGAAAGTCAATTCCACTACTATCCCCTGCCTGATAATATCTTAAATAAGCACTTACATTTGGTGCAACGAACAAATGTACATTGCGATCCCGGGATTTAATATTCCCTGGTCTAATGTATTTATTATCAAAATCTCTGAGTATTTTATTTGACTTAGGCACTAAAAAATGATTACCAATTAAATGAAGTATGGTAAATAATGACGCCGCAACTATAAATGGTCTTAAAATTCTTTTGAAGGACACTCCCGCTCCGAACATTGGAATGATTTCCATCTGACCTGCCATTCGTGAAGTAAAAAAAATTACAGTGATCAGGGCATACAGGGGGAATAACAAAGAATTAATCCATGGAATAAAATTGAAATAGTACTTTGATGTGATTTCCCAAAATCCAAGTCCTTTTGAAATAAATTTTTCGATCCGTTCACTTAAATCAAACACAACAGCAATCAAAGAAAACAAGATCATGATAAAAATGAAAGTTCTTACATATTTACCTATGATGTATTTATCAATGATCCGCAAGTTAAAAAGCTCCTTCATTTAAATTCTTTGACTAACTATTGGCAACATTTGTTCTTTCCACGCATTAAATGTTCCTTGTATAATCTGCACCCTTGCTTGTTCCACCAGCCAAATAAAAAATCTTAGATTTTGAAGACTTGAAAGTTGAGCCGCAAGAATTTCCTTTGACATAAACAAATGTCGAAGATACGCTTTGCTATGTTGTTGGCTGGTCTCCAGATCCAAAGCAGCATCAATTGGACTAAAATCTTCCTGCCATTTTGCATTTCGTATGTGGATGATCCCTTTTGTTGTATACAAAATACCATGTCTTGCATTCCTGGTAGGAAGAACGCAGTCAAACATATCGATTCCTCTTGCTATCGAATTTAAAATATTTTTTGGTGTACCCACACCCATAAGGTATCTTGCACTTTCTTCAGGCAAATGATTGCATGAAATTTCTACCAGTTGATTCAATTCGGATTCTGGTTCTCCTACCGACAAACCACCAATTGCATATACCGGATTTTTATATTGAATAATGTGTTTTATGGAAGCTATTCGCAAATCTTCATATACAGATCCCTGGCAAATCGGTACGAAACACTGATCATGACCATACAATGGTCCGGTTTTTTCAAAATGATTTATCCCGGCATCAAGCCAGCGATTGGTAAGCTGTAACGATTTTTCTGCATACGTTTTATCTGACGGATATGGTGGACATTCATCCAGAGCCATCATTATATCAGAACCCAATTGACGTTGAATGTCGACTACATTTTCAGGAGTGAACAGATGCTTTGATCCATCGATATGCGAATTGAATACAACACTTTCTGATTTGATTTTACGATTTGCACTTAAAGAAAAAACCTGGTAACCACCGCTGTCAGTTAATATCGGACCTTGCCAATTCATGAAAGAATGCAATCCGCCGGCTTTTTCAATTATTGAAGTTCCGGGTCTGAGATAAAGATGATACGTATTTCCAAGAATAATCTGTGCTTTTATCTGCCCCGACAGTTCGCGTTGATGAATGGCTTTAACACTTGCTGAAGTACCCACAGGCATAAACATAGGAGTTTTAACCACTCCATGTGCCGTGAATAATGTACCTGCCCTGGCTGCACTATGGATATCAGAACGCTCCAGTGTAAAACTTACCGGCATTCAGGATTTACTTTGCATTCTTAAATAAACTCCAAGCATCATTGAAAAACCAATTAAGGCTGAACCTCCTTTACTGATAAAAGGTAATGGTATGCCAATAATCGGCAATAAACCCATGGTCATTCCGATATTGATGATCACATGAAAAAACAGAAGACCCGCTAGACAAATCGCATAATTAGAATAAAATTTTTTTTCTGATCGCTCACTCATCAAAACAATTCTGAAAATCAAAACGAAAAATAAAATAATGACTGTCAGCGACCCAATGAATCCCTGTTCTTCTCCAATCGAGCTAAAAATAAAATCAGTAGATTGTTCAGGAACGAATTTTAGTTTCGTCATATTTCCATTTAAATAACCTCTACCAAGGAATCCACCGGCACCAATGGCCACTTTTGATTGTAAAATATTATACAGTGAACCTCTTGGGTCGCATTGAGAAGGATTCAACCATACTTTAATTCGCTCCTGTTGATGTGGTTCGAGTTTATTAAAAAAATTTATTGTTGTATATGTAAATAAGATCAGCAAGCCTGTGCTAAAGATCAACATTAGGCTTAAACGCTCTTCCTTTGATTTCCACAAATAAATTAATGAAACAAACAAAATTCCTGCTGCTATCATGATCACCTCATATACCGGTAAAAAAGCATTGGCCACAAGTAAACTCATCAAAATAAATGAAAACAGGATCCATTGGTACTTGAACTGACGGAAATAAATCCAACTGACAATTATGGAAAGGATTAAAATACCAAGCAACACAAAAGGTATGGGCACAATAAATGAAAACACGAAAACTGCAAATAAAAGGATGATCGCCAAGTAATAAAGTTCATTCAATCCTTCAATAAACAACAGTATTAAAAATGAAAAAAAAGTCAATGCCGAACCGGCATCCGGTTGAAGTAAAATCAGAAATACCGGTACCAGTATAATGGCAAACGAGATCAGTTGATAATTAAATTGCTTCAGGTTTGTCTTAAAATAACTTAAATATGAAGATAAGGCTAAAGCAGTTCCAAATTTTGCAATTTCTGCAGGTTGAAATGAAAATCCTGCAATGGAAAACCAGGCCTTTGCTCCCTTGATTTCAGTACCGGCTATCAAAACTAAAATCAAGAAAAAAATCCCGATTCCATAAATGATATATGCAAACGTATGCCAAAACTTATCATCAATCCATTGTGTCAAAAGAAATACTACCAATGCAATTAATATATATACGGTCTGCTTTGTGATAGGTACTGATAAATCAAATAAATCCCTGTTTATATTTTGAGAGTACGTCACGGAATAAATTGAGAGCCAACCTATGATCAGCAAACTAAAATAGATGCCCATTGTAATCCAATCATAGTTACCAACAGGGTGTTTGCGTATCATCCGGATTACAATTCGTCGTAAGAAATTTTATCACTTGATAAAAAAGCGTTTGAAAATTTCTTTTTAATGGTTTCAAGTGAACTCGCGGCATCGGCTCTTGATACAAATGCACCTGCTTTTAGATAATAATAGGGTTCGTTGTATTCCCACTTGGTCTTCATGCTGAATTGTTGCTGAAAACTTACACGGGTCTGCTCCATCAATCTGCGATCTGTAGTAGTGATGACTGTAATTCTCCAACCTGCAACATGGGTTATGGATTTATTTATTTTTAAATACAGATCCATAACCCTTGTCACCTTTGGATCTTCTTGAATCACGACTTTCCCCTGTCCAAAAAAAGTCTTGGAAAAAAACAAAATCGCTATGGTAATAAAGAGTTTCATTATGTACTATCCTATTCTGCTCCATGGCAGTTTTTAAATTTCTTGCCACTTCCGCAAGGGCAAGGATCATTTCTACCCACTTTCGGACTTGAATTTCTTATGGTCTGCTGTGTTGGTGTTTCCGGCCGACCCGCGGATTCAGCAGCTCTTCTCATATTTTCTTCGGAGCGGTTTGTTCTTATTTTGCTGTAATCTGTTTTTTGAGTACGAGCTTCTCTAACTTCCTGATTGACTGAAATCATCAATTTACCCTTTGAAAGATATGAAGTAATCTCCTGATTCATTTTATAAATCAAGAGTTCGAAAAGTTTATACGCCTCTATTTTATAAATTACCAATGGATCTTTCTGCTCGAATGAAGCTGCCTGCACAGATTCTTTCAGTTCATCCATATTTCGCAGATGTTCTTTCCAGTCATTATCCAATTTAATCAAGGCAACATTGCGTTCAATATCTCTCATAATCGAAGCTCCGTTCGACTTGATTGCTGTTTCAATTTCAGCAGCTACCGGAAGCGGTTCGCCATGCCCATCAGAAAACGGTATCGCAATCCTTTGATACTTATTCCCTTCATTCATCTGCACATTTTTAATAAATGGCATGAGAACTTCTTTAATGTGTTCTTCTTTCTTCTTGTAATGATCAAAAAACTGAGCCATCAATTTGTTTGCAATATCCTGCTCGCTGGCTTCATTAAAATATGCCCGATCTATATTTGGTTCCAATCCAAGTGTTCCAATAGTATCATATTCAAATCCTTCAAAGTCTCCATTGGATTTATTTTTATTGACCAGATTGTCAACAGTTGAATTAAACATGTAACTTAAATCTACCGAAAGACGGTCTCCATATAATGCATGATTTCGTTTTTTGTAAATCGCCCCTCGTTGAATATTCATCACATCATCGTATTCAAGCAACCGTTTACGGATACCAAAATTGTTTTCCTCTACTTTTTTCTGAGCGCGTTCGATCGATTTGGTTACCATAGAATGTTGCATCACTTCTCCTTCCTTATGTCCGAGTTTATCCATAATGGAAGTAATGCGATCCGCATTAAACAACCTCATCAGATTGTCTTCAAATGAAACAAAAAACTGACTGGAACCAGGATCTCCCTGCCTTCCGGCACGTCCTCTCAGCTGCCTGTCAACCCGTCTTGATTCATGACGTTCAGTACCTATGATTGCAAGACCTCCGGCCTTTTTTACTTCATCTGAAATCTTTATATCGGTTCCACGACCTGCCATGTTGGTGGCAATGGTGACTTTACCAGGATGACCTGCTTCGGCTACAATTTCTGCTTCCCGTTGATGTTGTTTTGCATTCAACACATTATGAGCGATGCCTCTCAGTTGCAACATCCTGCTTAACTTTTCAGAAATATCGACTGAGGTAGTTCCTACAAGTACCGGTCTGTCTTTGCTTGTACATGATGCAATTTCATCAATGACCGCATTAAATTTTTCGCGTGCAGTTTTATATACCAGATCGTCTCTGTCTTCGCGAACCATTTTCCTGTTTGTCGGTATGACCACAACATCCAGCTTATAAATTTGCCAGAATTCTCCTGCTTCCGTTTCAGCAGTTCCTGTCATACCACACAACTTGTGATACATTCTGAAATAATTCTGCAAAGTGATCGTCGCATAAGTTTGCGTGAGTTCACCCACCTTTACATTTTCTTTTGCTTCCAACGCCTGATGCAAACCATCTGAATATCTTCTGCCCTCAAGCAATCTTCCCGTTCCTTCATCTACAATTTTGACATGGCCATCCAAGACCACATAGTCCTCATCAATTTCAAAGATGGTATATGCTTTCAACAATTGACTGACGCAATGCAATCGTTTTGATTTTGTTGCATAATCTTCAAGAATCTGTTGCTTTTGTTGAGTAAGCTCTTCTTTAGTCAAAGCTGCGTTGTTCTCTAAATTATGAAGTGCTTCAGATAAATCCGGTATGATGAAAAAGTTGGGATCGGATTCTCCTTTGGCAAGAAAATCAATTCCCCTTGCTGTGAGTTCAACCTGACGATTTTTTTCATCAATATTAAATAAAAGGGGTTCGTCTGCAACACGCATGTGCTTGGATTGCTCCTGCATATAATTATTCTCAGCTTTTTGCAGAATATTACGGATTCCATCTTCACTGAGGTATTTAATAAGAGGTCGTGATTTAGGTAATGCTCTGTAAGATCGAAGCAATGAAAGTCCTCCTTCACCTTCATTATATCCAGTCTTTCCTTCTGAAATCAGTTTTTTTGCTTCAGTTAAAAAGTTGTTTGCTATTTTTTTCTGTTCGCTTACCAATCGCTCCACTCTCGGTTTTAATACGTTGTACTCTTCACTTTCTTCATCTACATCAACTGGTCCGGAAATAATCAACGGAGTTCTTGCATCATCAATCAACACACTATCCACTTCATCCACCATAGCATAATGATGTTTGCGTTGCACTTTTTCATCCACAGAACGAACCATGTTGTCCCTTAAATAATCAAACCCGAATTCGTTGTTTGTGCCATAGGTTATGCTGCATTCATATGCCTTTACCCTTTGCACGGAATGCGGTTTGTATTTATCAATGCAATCCACGGTCAATAATAAAAATTCGAATATAGGACCAACCCATTCAGAATCCCTTTTAGCGAGATAATCATTGACTGTAACTATATGTACGCCCTCGCCGGTTAGTCCATTCAAATATGCAGGCAATGTAGCTACCAGTGTCTTTCCTTCTCCAGTCGCCATCTCGGCAATCTTCCCATCATGTAAGACCATTCCACCAATCAACTGGACATCATAATGAACCATATTCCATTTGATCTGTCCTCCTCCGGCTATCCATTGATTCGAATAAATTGCTTTGTCACCTTCCAACTTTATATGAGGTTTGGTAACCGACAACTCCCTATCGTGATCAGTGGCTTGCACAACCAATTGCTCATTGTAGAAAAACCTTCTTGCAGTTTCTTTTACAACCGCAAAGGCTTCAGGCAGTAATTCATCCAGAATCTCTTCAATCTGTTTGTCGCGCTCTTTAATTTGCTGATCGATAACGTTGAAAATATCCTCCTTTTGATAGATATCTGCTTCTTGTTCTGCACGGTCCTTCAATTCCTGGATTTCTTCGTCTATTAGACTGAGATGATCCTTGATCCTGGATCTAAATTCAAGTGTTTTATTCCTGAGCTCGTCATTGGACAATAGTTCATATTCCTTGGCAAATTGATTAATGACCTCAACCCTTGGCTGATAGACTTTTACATCTTTGTCCTGCTTTGTCCCAAAAATTTTCTTTAATACTCCAAACATATCCTTAATAATCGTGTAAAATTAAGCTTTTTAGAAGCTCCGGTCAGAAGATTCCGGTAGTTTTAACTCGGCATTCACCTCATAAACCATACCATTGGATAGCCAATGCCATATTGTCAGTGAAATTATCAAATGCTTTAATACTGTCTGACTTCTAGCTTATGGATCGGTGTAAAATCCAATTAGAGGCTTATATCTTTTTCTCCGCTCTTTTCACGGCCTGCATTGCTGAATTCAATTGAATTCCCTGCAATACTAAAAATCCTGCAATACCTAAAATAAAAAATATGTTCCGGCTATAAATCACATAGGGTGCCCAAGCCGGCAAGAAGGGTTGAAAGATGAACACCGATGCATAGGTACATACTAAAGAAACGATGATGAAAAAAACAATCAGTGCTATGTTTTTTCTATTTCGTATTTGCTCGTTTTGAAATTGAAGATAAAAATATTTTCTTCTGTATATTTTATTCTCCGGATTTAATCTCATCAATTCACTGTATAAATATTGAGCTGCTTTCATTTTACTTTCATTGCGCAACGCTTCAGCTTTATATTTTAAAACCTGTTCATAGATTTTACGATGTTTGTCATCAAAACACTGATAGTTCAGAAGTTCAGAAATTAATTCATTGGAATGTTTATAAAACAAATGATACTTATCCAGATGAAATAATGCCTGAATGTAATTGAATTTAATTTCTAAGTATTCATCAAATTCCAAAGAAGAAATTTGCTGTGTATAAAATTGATAAAAGAAATAAATGTCATGAAATGCTTTGTCAGGAATTTTTTTAAACCTGTTGAAGGTGGTACTGGTTTGAATGCTATGTTGTACTTCTTTACTCATGAATGAGAAACAATACCGGTCTTGAAGGAGCTGCATCCTGTTCGATGGAAGCCATCTGCAAATTTATTAAATAGTAACCGTCTTTCAAAAAGTCGGGGATATAAATCAACTCGGTTATGGTACAAGATGCAGCACGGTCACCGGACCAATAAGCTTTATGGGCTGCAAGAGCTCCACCGTCTTGTTCTTTATCAATTGATGGAAGGTCAACAAGCAGATGCTTTATTCCCTTGCTATTGACAAACCGTATTGCTTGCTCGGAAAGAAATGGTGGATTGGTTCCTGAATAATGCATGTGCTTTTTATTTTCAGGATTTGGCAATGATCTAATAATGAGAAAGTCGGTAGGTACTACATCATTCCACAACAATTGGAGACTGTCATCCGTAATCACCCGGTCCCCATTATCCAGTTTTGTTGGATAAACTGAAAGCAGCTGAGCCATTCCAAAAAAATGTTTAAAGATCTTATTGACCGATTCACGATCCGGACTGATGTGACCTACACACTCTGTATGGGTTCCATTGCCATGAATATTGATCATGCTATTATAATAATTCACCGGTCCGCCTTCTTTTACACTGCCTGTAAACGATCCGCTTTTGTAAGGTTGACTGCTAAATAAAGGAGCAAAAAAGCAGTTCACCTGATCGAATTCTTCCTTGTATGAAATGGATATGTCAACACCTTCATTCAAATTGCTGTAATATTTTTTATCGTTCCAGGTAAATTGAATGTACATTTTATTAAAGTTTGCTTTTGCTATAATTGCGTGTTAATTCAGAACCATGAATAAGGAAATACGAAGTAAACTTATTTCTAAAATTCGTTTTTCTTTTTTCATAATTCCGTTTGCTGCTCATTCGATCTTCATCGACAACCATTAGTTAATTTCTTTGGTCCAATCCCCAATTTAATTTATCATGCATGGTTTTCAAAAAACTGGATGGATGCAATTGGATCAAACGAATTGCAAATTCGCATTTGCGAACAGCCAATTGATGTTCTGAAGTGATCACTTCGTATCTCGAATCCAAAGTACACAAAAAATTATCCGTTCTTCCTTCTACTTCAAAACTCAATATGGAATCATCCGGCAATACAATGGGTCTGACATTTAAATTATGCGCGGCAACCGGAGTGACTACGAGGTTTTTTGACTGGGGAAAAAGTATTGGTCCTCCGCAGGAAAGTGAATATCCTGTAGATCCTGTTGGCGTTGCGATGATCAAGCCATCCGCCCAATATGAATTGAGAAAATCACCATTGATATATGTATGAATCGTAATCATTGAAGAGTTGTCTCTTTTTAAAATGGAAAAGTCATTCAGAGCAAAAGGGGTTTCATCAAATAGTGGAAAATTACTATCGAGTTGAATTAAAATCCGTTCTTCAAGTTCGTACATGCCATTTATCAGATGATGCACTGCATCAGCCATCAGCCTCTTTTCAATACTTGCAAGAAATCCTAGCCTTCCCAGATTGATACCCAGGATGGGTACATTGCTGTTCCTGATATAGGTCAGGGCATTCAAAATGGTGCCGTCCCCGCCAAGGGTAATGATGCAATCCGGTTTTGAGTTTAAAATATCGTGATAAGAACTCCAGCTTGCCAAATCCAAAAGTTTGGGTATTTCATGCTGAATTTGTTCTCTAAATGATTGAAAAATATAAATCTCTACTCTATTATCTTTCAAATGAGAAATGAATGATTGAATATAGGGATAATCATCTTCTTTAACTTTTTGTCCAAATACAAATACTTTCATTAGAATACTTTCCTGGTATGAAAATAAAATCCTGTTTCCTTCAAATGGTTAATACTGTAAACTACATTGAATTCAAATATCTCATTAATTGTAAAATTAATACCCAGACCCGTACTATACAACAGTGTATTGACTAATTGATTGTCTTTTTTATAAAATGGATCATTAACATATCCTGCATTTATTTGATATGATAAATCCAATTCCGTTGTCAGCCTGAACACGGGTTCATTCTTGAAAATCTTGAACAGCTTCCAATGCAATTTGGTAAGTGAATATCTCACTTCATTATTTATAAAAAGGTAATCCAGTCCATTGATGACATAATACTCATATCCTGAGATGTTAGAGTCTCCATAGGAGATGGATTTATAAATATTGTAAGGTCTTTTATTGCGATCTATTGCAAATTTTCCAAAAACCCCGTTAACAAGATAACAATTATTGAATAACCTCTTGCAACTTTTAAAATTCTGTGCAATACTTAAATAATTGTATTTATCCCACCATCCGATTCCTGTCTTAGTCAAAATCCAATTTATGGAATACCCTCTGGTAGGCTTTAGAAGATGATCTAAATCAACATACGATGCCGTTGCGTAAATTAAACCGTAATTTTGAATGCTGTCGCTATTCAGAAAAAAGTCCGGATAGACCTTTGCCATTTCTCCATCAAAGCGATTAAAATGTTGATTTAAATTTAATTGAAACGTCCAGAGTTTATTTTTTTTATAATAAGCACCTATCTGAAATTCTGTAACACTATAAATGGGTTTGTCTTCCAATTTAATAAATACTTGTTTGTCGTTTACTGTAATGGTTGGATATTCTTTAAATGTGGAATGGATTATTGAACCTTGCAATCCCAATTTAGAAGACGGACTAATAGCCGGTCTGGTATAGGCCAATTCCAATTTGGTAGAATATCCAAATTGATATTTTAACCTTAGCCTGTCTTTTACTCCTGTAAAGTTTGTATGATCCAATCCCAATCCGATATTAATGCGACTCAATGAATGATGAAACTCATCCCACCACACATTAAAATTTCGATCAGCAAGCTCAAATATTATTGATGGATAAATAAACCAGTTTTCCTCGAGCGTGATGATGAATTTTATTTCAGCTTGTTCTTCATAGGAAAATTGTGTTTCGACATCCACTTTTAGAAACAAATTGGTCTTCCTTAAGTCAGACTTTATCAGCAAAATGATCTCATCGAGTTGCGACCGCATTATTCGTTCTCCTACAGAATATCGTATTTCCCTCAATACATACCACTCCCTGGTCTTTTCCAGTCCCCTCAATTCAAATCCGGATATGGTTAATGTATCGAGGGTTTGCCCCTTCAACCATAAGGCATTACAGAAAATAAGGAATATGAACAGATGCTTGCCGATAATTGCAAAAATACGATGTGTATTATTGAAATGCATGTAAACTTCTGTTCCGTTGATGGTAGTTGCAGCAGACCCGATAAAGGCTAAAATAATGTGAGTTTATTTTGCCGGAATTGAAAAACGTTTACCAGAATTAATCACGATTCATGGATTTTAAACATGAACTTGACATTCACATTTGACAGAATAAATTTTGATTCACTTAGCTTTCGGGCTATAGCCTATGTTCTCATGTTGCCCTTATACATTCAAATAGCTCATCAACATATTGAACCTGTCTTTCAAAATATCGCTGAAGTTTTCTTCGGAAAAAACATCCACGATCTCGATATCATAACGCTGCAAGGATTTGACTATTAAATCTGATTCCACTCTGTTGAGTTTTATGGTAATCAAAATATTCTCCAGATCTGACGTTTCGGTAACAAATGAACTCAGAATTACGCAATCATGCTCTTCTACCAATGCAGCAATTTTTGCTAATGAATAATCTATTTTACGTTGACTTAATACAATGATGCAGTCGGGTTCTGTCAATGCAAAACTTTGTTTGTAAAACTGAACCAGGTTTTGTTGTCTTATACATCCCAAATATTGATTTTCTTCATTGACCACGGCAATGCAACTCAAATGAGCTTCGACAAGCCTCGACCAGATTTCAAAAAAATGGCATTGCTTTTCTACAGAATCGAAAATTTTTAACGGAAGATTGGCTACAATCTCATCACGATCTTTTGCATTCAACAATTCGGTCTCCGAAATCATCCCTTTGTAAAAGATGCCCTCGAGTACAGGCAATTCCGTTAAGCCCATTTTTTTCATCAAGCCTAGGCTTTGATCAACGGTTTCTTCTCCTGATAATGCTATAAGTTCCTTATCTATAAAATTGAAAGCTATCATATATTTTCTCTATTGATCGTCAAAGGTACTTCTTGTTTTAAGATTAATGTCTCCTGTATTTTTTGATTCTTTAATCCAGACATCCAATCCTCATTTATCCGGAACTGATTCTTACGAAACAATTCAAATTCAGGCATTACACGAATAAACGCGAGCGCCTCATGTGTTAAGATTTTATCCACATCCCTGAATCCATAGGCCACAGCCTGGTCCAGATGATGAAAGGCTTCCCATGGTTTTTCTTCCAATGAATAGGCACAGGCAATATTGAAATGAAGTGCTTTGTCATCCGGAGAAATGTCCAATGCTTTTTTGAAATTTTCGATAGCTCCTTTGGTATCGTAATCTTTAAATTTTTTTATTCCTGCTTGTTTAAATTGCTCGGCTTCTTTGATTCTGTTGGACGGTTTTAAATAGCCTTCCCTGGCTCTTTTAATCTCACTCATGTCGTCATCAAGCAAAATATAACGTCCGTCTTTTCTTTTTTCTTTATATCTCGAGCGCTCCAGTCTCCGTCCATACCGGTCTCTGAAAAAATAACTGTTATATCTGCGATCAAACTCCACATCATCCATGGTCATTAACTTATATGCATCATACCAACCGAGGAATGCTGATATGGGAAATCCGAAAAACCGGCCCAACCAAATAAACAATGCGATATAACCAATGCCGATCTCCGGTTGACGTAGATAAAATTTATGCGCTCCGAAACTGCCCGCAAAAATTGCAAGCATTACAGCTATAAATTTTTTTTTCATGATTCAAAAAATTTAAACGTCATGATTGCGATGTCATCAGGCAATTCTTCATTTCCTTTAAACTCAAGAATATTGTTCATAATAGAATCACACATCTCATTTGCCTGAAGTGTTTTATGTTCCAAAATAAAAGACTTCACCATTTCCTGTGAAAAGTTTACGCCAGACTTGTTCTTTAAATCGGTTAATCCGTCAGTATACGCTACCAAAAAAGTACCGTCCTCCAGATTGACCACTCCTTCTTTAATTTGAGGAAGCTGTTCAAAATGTCCTATGATCGTCGTAGTTGCTTTCAATTCAATGATTCGACCATCCTGAAATAATAAAGGAGGAACATGACCGGCATTGACGTAATAAAGCAACTTCTTCTGAAGATCTGCAACCGCAATAAAAAAAGTAAGATACTTTTCGCCTTTAGTGATACGCATCACGGCCTGGTTCAGCACCATAACCAAAGTCTCTAGATCCTTATATTGTTGACCTAAATTTTGCAGCAAGGCCTGGAAATTCGCCATGATCATAGCAGCAGCTATTCCTTTGCCTGAAACATCTGCAATGCAAAAGCAAATTTTGGTTTCTGAAAACCAGATGTAATCCATGTAATCCCCGCCTACTTTATAATGCGGCCGGTATACATTTGCCATTGAAAAATTTTTTCCACAGGGCATTTTTTCAGGAATCAGCATTTTAGTCACATCTTTCGCCAACTCCCATTCTTTCTCCTGTACAATTTGTCTTCTCACCAATCTTTTGTTCTCAATAGCTACGGCCACAATGTTGGTAATGGAAGTGATGAATTGAATATTATTAAAAATATCATCCCCCTTCTTTACACCACTAATTAAAGAATAGGCAATGGGATCTGTCTTATGAAACACCGGTATAATAAATTCAAAAGACTGCAACAAATTGTCGTCTTCGCTTTTAATGGTATGCAACCGGTTGTACCGGATAAACAACTGCGGAAGTTTTTCAAGATCAATTTGTGGATCAATATTGTGGCTGATCACCATTTGCCAGTTCTGATCATCGCGTATATAAAGTACTATTCTTTCAATACTTAGTTCCCAGGTCAGAAAACTTTTGTACATGTTGAATAATTCATCCTGGGGAAGATTTTCATTTATCGCCTGGGTAATATTGAGCAATGATGTAATCTGGAGTTGTTTTAAACTCAACTCATTTTGCATTTTAGTTAAAATAGCTTGCTCGCGATTCATTTTAAACCTGACATTCTTACATCACCCTGGTCCCGCAGTGAACTTGTTATTAATTGAAATGAAAGAACGAGCAAAACTACAATAATGGAAGGAATCATGGCCAACATTGGTTTTCCTGTAACAGCATATGCATATTGTTCTTGTAAGATATTGCCGAGCGTCGGTACAGGGGGCTGCAATCCAAATCCAAGGAAAGATAATCCGGACTCTAAAAGTACCGCCAAAGCAAAATTACCGGCAGCAGCTACCCAGACCGGTCCCATAATGTTGGGTATAATTTGCTTAAATAGTATGTTGTAATCAGTATATCCCAAGGATTTTCCTGCCTGTACATACAGGAGTTCCTTAGCAGACAAGACCTGTGCCCTAACCAATCTGGCTACATCACCCCACATGGTCAATCCGATTGCAATAAATATGGAAACCATGGATCTGCCAAAACTCAGGATCACTGCAAAGGCAAGTAAAATGGTTGGTAATGACCAAAAAACATTAATAATGATAGAAATCCACTGATCTATCCTTCCTCCGAAATATCCTGCAAGGCTGCCTAATAACAATCCGATACATAATGAAAACAATACGGAGGCAAATCCAATGAATAAGGTATATCGGAGACCAACAAAAATCCTGCTCATCACATCTCTGCCATACTTATCTGTTCCGAAGATAAACGTAGTGCATTCCAGCGGATCCACTGACTTATCATCTGTTGCAGTCACTGTGTATTTATAAATGCTTTGATCTCCATTCAACCATAAACTCACCATGTTTTGGTTTGATTTTGAAATTATAGATTTATGGTAACAAATGCTTTGACCAGGATCCAGCAAACTGGCTTCAGGGATTTGCCGGTTTGAATATCTGCTTGAATCCGGAATCCATAAATAAGCAATGATCGATAACAAAAAACAAGTTGATAAAAAAATAACGGCGGTATAAAAGATTCCTTTTTTCAATGCGTGCAGATTATTTCAGTTTGTCATTTTCTTTATGCCGATTGAGGTCGCGTTGTGTTTTTTTTAGAATCGTTTCTTTAAATGCTTCATCAAGATCGATATTCATTTGATTGGCCAGACAAATCAGCACAAACAAAACATCTGCCATTTCCTCCTTAATGCATTTTTTTACATCTCTTTCTTTCTCAGAATCTTTAAACGATTGTTCTCCATATTCGCGGGCAATATATCTTGACAACTCTCCAACCTCTTCCATGAGCAATACCGTATTGGTAAGTTCATTAAAATATCGGACTCCGTGAGCGCTTATCCACTCCGATACCGCAGTTTGTTCAGCTTTCATTTATTCTTTGTTTTTAGTATCTATCCAAATAGTTACAGGACCATCATTTATCAATTCAATTTGCATATCAGCGGCAAACTTTCCGGATTTAATATTTTGATTTAGTCTATTGGACATCGCGTTCATAAATTCAAGATACATTTGATTTGCTTGAGAAGGCTCTGCGGCCTGACTGAAACCTGGTCTGTTCCCTTTTTTAGTACTGGCAAATAATGTAAACTGGCTGACCACCATGACTTCTCCTTGTGTTTCTAAAATGTTGAGATTCATTTTATTTTGATCATCTGAAAAAATCCTCAATTGACATATTTTATTTACCAACCATTCAAGATCTTCTGTATTGTCGCCTTTTTCAATTCCTAATAATACCAGGATTCCATTATGAATTTCTGAATATTGCTTTTGATCTATAAAGACCCTGGCCATTTTGACACGTTGTAATAAAGCACGCATGGAAATTTATAAACATTTCAATTTTTAATAAAGCTTAAAAGTATGAAGATCAGGTAATATTTAAAATGTTTCTAGACCTAATTCTATCACATTATCCACATTTCCATATAAGTTTCCATAAAGAATTAAACCGTGCATCCTGTAATTCAATAATGATCATGAGGATTGTTGATAACACAAATAAATTTTAAGATTTTAAACAGGATTATACCTTGTTAAAAAAAGAAGTAACTTTTTAAACAAGATATGAAAACCCAATTATACAATTGATATTTAACGCTTTAATATTAATACCTTATGTTGAAATAATGTTGATATCCTCAATTCGCTGAGTTTTAAACTTTTTAATGCTTCTTATTAATTCTATTGTATTTAAGTATTTTAAATAAGAATATAATAATGGGTGTATAAACTTGTGGAAAAGCATAAATCAATTTTAATGTTGATTTTTGCAGCATGAAATTGAATAACCCAAAAAATATAATTCGCTTTTGGCTTTGGTTAGGTTTTGGAATGATTTTGATTCAGATTTTTCTTGGAGGAATTACCAGGTTGACCGGAAGTGGATTGAGCATTACTCGATGGGACATTGTTACCGGGATATTGTATCCGATGAATGCAGAAAAATGGAATTTTTATTTTGATCTCTACAAACAAACACCCCAATATGAAAAGATAAATCAGGATATGGGTTTGGAACAATTCAAATTCATTTTCTTCTGGGAATACTTTCATAGACTTTGGGCGAGAATGATGGGATTTGTTTTCATTATTCCGTTAATCTACTTTTTATTTAAAAAATGGATGGATAAGGATTTATTAAAGAGATTGGTGATTGTGTTTCTACTTGCTGTAATTGTGGCTTCATTAGGGTGGATTATGGTGGCCAGTGGATTGACACAACGTCCATGGGTCAATGCGTATAAGCTTTCTTTTCATCTTATGGCCGCGGTTGCATTGTTGAGTTATTTGTTCATCACCATTTTAAAAACTGGAGAATTTAATTTGCATAAAAGCAGAAGTACTTCATTAAATAGATTTCTGTTTGTTTTATTTATTTTAATCACAGTACAAATTTTTTTTGGAGGAGTCATGTCCGGAATGAAAGCAGGGCTTGCTGCACCGACCTGGCCTAAAATAAATGATCAATGGATTCCCGATCAGATGTTTAATATTTCATCGATGTACAATTATCTTTTTACTGAATATGAAATTTCACATACTGGTCCGGTGATCATTCAGTTTATTCACAGGACAATTGCATATGGCATTATGATGTTGGTGATATCATTTTGCATTTATGATAAATCCAGAGGACCAATCCAATTAAAAGTATGGGGACTATTGATCATTTGCTTGTTTCAGATACTGCTCGGGATTTGGACACTGATTCACTGTGTAGGTTTCGTACCCCTTTGGACTGCTGTATTTCACCAGCTTACCGGAATATTACTTTTGATCTATGTTTTATGGCTTTATTACACGTATTTACCCAATTTAAAGTCGGGAAGCCGAGATGCCTATAAGGCAGTTTAATTATTTTAATAATTAGTTTACTTTTGTCAGTATCTAATACAAATTATGGATTTTCAAGTTATTGAAGAAGGTAAGTACAAGTTTATAGAGACGAAATCTAGCGGACCCAACCTGATGCTCCTTCATGGTTTATTTGGTACGCTGAGCAACTTTCAAAGCATCATAAAGAATTTTGGCAAAAAGTATAATGTGATTGTGCCCATTTTACCGATTTATGAATTGCCCATTTTTCAGGCTTCTGTCGGCGGTCTGGTGGATTACCTCAACGATTTTGTAAAATATAAGAATTTAAGCAAATTAAATTTGGTGGGAAACAGCCTGGGTGGCCATATCGCCTTATTGTTTGCCCTTTCAGATATGAATAAAATAAGCACAATTACTTTGACAGGCAGTTCAGGTTTGTTTGAAAGTGGTATGGGAAGCTCTTTTCCCAAGCGGGGAGATTATGAATATATTAAAAACAAGACAGCAGAAACATTTTTCAATCCGGCGGTCGCTACAAAGGAGCTGGTCGATGAGGTTTATGATATTGTGAATGACCGGGCTAAAGCGATTCGTGTCATAGCTACTGCTAAATCAGCTCTGCGGCATAATCTAGGAGATAAATTACAGCATATTTCCGTACCAACCCTATTGATTTGGGGCAGAAACGACAACATTACCCCTCCATTCGTTGCAGAGAAGTTCAAAGAATTGATTCCCAATGCCACGCTCCATTTCATAGAAGAATGTGCCCA
This sequence comes from Saprospiraceae bacterium, assembly GCA_044227375.1. Lineage (GTDB taxonomy): Bacteria > Bacteroidota > Bacteroidia > Chitinophagales > Saprospiraceae > Vicinibacter. The sequence continues at coordinate 11,619 of JBGAWX010000006.1, read as the reverse complement.
TGCCCCCATGATGGAGAAGCCAGAGGAGTTTAACAAGATCTTGGAAGAGTTTTTAATAAAATCAGTATAATGGAAATCAGGTATTTAGAACGAATTGAAAATCAGGAATCGGGCAGCGTTTTAAACATTAAAAGGGTCATGTTAAAAAGCTAGTGGTCTCGTGGATTTAGACAGGATCATACAAGGAAGTCTTCGGGGAGATCGTATCAGCCAGAAGCAACTGTTTGATCGCTATTCTGGGAAGATGTTGGCGGTCTGCATGCGCTATGCCAGACATACCATGGAGGCGGAAGATTTGTTACAGGATGGCTTTATAAAAGTATTTACCAACCTGGAACAATATAAATCCGAAGGCCCTTTTGAACAGTGGATTCGAAGGATCATGATCAATAATGCCATTAAAAATTGTCACAGGAAGAGTTTTCAAAATGAATATTCAGCAGGAGATGAAATTCCTGAAATTTTTGAAGAACCTGAGATAATTGAAAGTATGGCTGAACGGGAATTGATAAAAATGATAAATGAATTACCCGATGGTTACAGGATGGTATTTAACCTGTATGCAATTGAGGGATATTCACATAAAGAGATCAGTGAAGCTTTACAGATTGAAGAAAGCACATCGAGATCTCAGTTGGTTAAAGCAAGAAAAGTATTACAGGACAAATTGTTAAAACATCAAAAAGAGACTATATGATTTCATTTGGGCAAGACAATTGGATGGATAAGATATTTCATAAGAAACTCTCGGGTTATGAAGTACTCCCTGAAGATCATGTTTGGGAAAGCATATCAAAAAGATTAGATGATTCACAAAGGAGACCGGGTCTGTTTGGAAGTTGGTGGACCGTATTGTTATCCATCATCATTTTATTGATGGTCACCGGTGCAGGTGCCTACATGTTGTATAAAAAATACTATCTCGAAGGAAAAGAGAAAAGCCAAAACAAGGATCTACCTTATAAGTTTGATGAATATCCTGATGAAGGAACAGCATCCCTGGATGCATTCCCTCACAGAGCTGTTGTTTCGACTCCGAATCGTGCAAATCTTGGAAATACGAACCAAAGTGGCATAAGTGAAAACAAGCCGTTTTTTTTTTGCACAACAATCCATCCAATACCAGTTCATTAGATCAGAAGCATCAATTTTCAAAACCAGAATCTAGCGAATCCGTTTCAGTAAATAATCAAAATCCTTTAATTTCAGAAGAATTGAATCCCGTGATGGCGAACGACTTAATCGTTTCATCGGATACCCAATTTTTTACTAAGAGTGAGTCTACTTCGAGATCATTTTCATATTCATATCTTCCATTGAAGGAAAGCTTTTTAAAGAAAGAAAAAGAACATCTTTCCTCACCAACGATCATTGATGGTTGCAATGTGTACAGGGATACCAAAACGCATTTCTTTTTAGATGTTTATTATGCTCCTTCGATAGCAAGCAGATCTCTGGAAACCAATGATCCCTCTCTTAAAGCATATGTCGAAGAACGCGCACAATCCGAACAACCAATACTTTCCTATAGTGTCGGAGCACGTGCATCTTTTGTTTTTGGAAATGGCTTGTCAGTCAGAGGAGGATTGAGTTATTCAAACAATTCCGAACGTTTTGATTTTATTAAAGAGATACAAAAGATCACTACAGTCATCAAAGATCAAAATGGAAACATAATTCGTACCGAGGTGAAAGAAAATGTGATCATGGATAAAATTTACAACAGGTATACTTTTATTGATATTCCTTTGTTGGTGGGTTATGAAAAGGATTTGAAAGACTTTGTACTCTCGCTTAATGGTGGAGTAGGTTTAAATATATCGGCTACGCAGTCAGGGAAAATATATAAGAACGATGCCAATAAAATGAGTTTCTATTTATTAGAAAACAATGGCGAAGCAAATGAACCGATATTCAGAAAAAATGCAGGAGTCAGTTTTATTGGAAGTGTAGGTTTGAATTACAAATACAATGAGCGTGTGATGCTCTTACTTGAACCTTCAGCCAGGTATTATCTTCATTCTTTATCAGATCCTGATAATCCAGTAAGTCAAAAATATTTATTTCTTGGACTCAATATAGGTCTCCGATACAGACTAAAATAATCAAACAATACACACTCTAAAAATTATAAATAAAAGATGGACGAAGCAGCCATCTTTTTTTATTTAATGCAAAATTGGTTGCCGTTTTGAGCAATTATGTGATTCACTCTGATTTTGAATCTGAGCGCTTGACTTTCAATTTAAATATTTATGATCGAGTGAGTGCTAAATAAAACGAAGTGGGATTTGTATTTATATATGCGAACTCTTAATCGTCCGAAATATAGTGCGTGGCGATTATTTTTTGCCGATGCCAATAACGGAGATTCTTCTCTATAGAATAATAAAGATCCAAATACTATAAAAACTAGAAGCGGCTGATAAAAAAATATGAGCTGAGGCTTGTGTATAGCAATAGCACCTTATTTTGGACAAGCTTTTTGGTTCTTTTGAGCGACTGCAAAAGAACAAAACACATTTTACAATTATAAACACAATCGTTAGTGATAAATATATTTTAAACTTTAAAATACATAAGAAATGAAAGAATAGCTAATAGCAATTTAAGATTAAATTTGGGTGGTTGATTGGTTAAAACAGGAAAATATTTATTTCTTGGACTCAATATAGGTCTCTGATGCTGACTAATATAATCAAACAATACACACTCTAAAAATTATAAATAAAAGATGGACGAAGCAACCATCTTTTTTTATTTAATGCAAAATGTTGTAGATCGACATTACTTCCATTCAAAACTATTCAACATAACCATGATATCCTTTTTTACAAAATCCGTGATGGGCATTAAAGAATCTGGTCTGGTTTGCGTATTAAAATACAAGGACGCTCTGAAAAAGTGAGTTGTTGAATCCGTCAGATAAAATTGAAACGGAGATGCTGAAGGTCCTTCAATATTATAAAGGATACCCGAAACGCCTCCGGGTTTACCAATTGGAATTTCGTCGATGTAGTTGGCTTTTATCTGGTGTTCTCTCGCCATTCTGTAAGCATCTTTAAGATATTTTGTAAGATCTTCTTTTTTGCTGATGTCATAATAGGAGCAATGAATGGTTCCGTGAAAGCATTCCATTTGAAGATTAAACCAACATTCATGCATGGGTTTTTCACCAAAAAAAGAAGTGTCTTTTTCTACCGACCAATAATCCGGATATTGAAATGTAAACGGACAAAATGAGGTATTGAAATCACGATATTTAATTTCCGGATAAAGGATTCTCGGATACATTCTGGGTTTCGGATTGTATTCATTCCCGGTGCATGATTCCAGAAACTGTATAATAAAAATCAAGACGATGTAGGAAAGAAAAAGTCTTAGATTGTTCATCGATTAAATGGTGACTTTAATTTGTTCTATCCTTCTTTTGCCTACTGAAGCAACTTTGAATTTTAGCCCTTCTATGGTTAATTCCTGATCCTTTTTGGGCATTTCACCGGAATGTTCTAATACCAATCCAGCCACTGAATCTGCATTTCCTCTTGCTTCATCAAACTTCATAATGTCTATTCCAAGCACCCTGCACATGTCGTTGATCAAAGTTTTTCCATCGAATATGTAATTGTTGGAATCAATTTTTACATAATTGAGTTCATGCTGTTCATCAAATTCATCTTTAATTTCTCCTACGATTTCTTCCATTATGTCTTCAAGGGTAACTATGCCATTGGTACCTCCGTATTCATCCACCACAAAAGCGAGATGAACGTGTTGCTCACGAAAGTCATTGAGCAATTCATTTATTTTTCTGGATTCGGGGACATACAACAGGTTTGTTCTGATTAAGGATTGCCATTCGAACTGTTCATTTTCGTGCAGATGACCGATAAGATCTTTAGCGTATAGTATTCCAGTGATTTGATCATAATCATTATTATACACCGGGAGCCTTGAAAATCCACTTTCTTTAACCACTTTAAGCACATCATGAAAAGTACTGTTGAAATCCACACCATATACCTGCGTTCTCGGTGTCATTACTTGTTTTGTGGAAACATCATTGAATTTAATAATTCCCTTTAAGATGTTTACCTGCTTTTCGGATTCGAGATCATCGCTGATCGCCAAATCAATCGCAGCATCGAGATCTTCTTTAGAAGTAGATTGAAGTCCGATTTTTTTTTCGAGTATATTTTTTTCAACATTGTGTGTCATGCCCACCATTAACCTGGTCATAGGACTGAATACAAAGTCGAGAATCCGAAGTGGAATCGCCATGGAAAGGGCCAGGCTCTTGTTATTTAATCTACCGTAAATTTTAGGCATGACTTCTCCAAAAAATAAAATCAAGACAGTAGAACCAAGGACTGCAATAAGAAAGTATAGAAACGTTCCGATTTGTTGTGGTGCATAGCGATCAAGAATAGGCAGCTTATTTAAGAACGTTCCCCAACCTGTGTATTGCTCGATGGGAAACCAGAGTTCAAGCAACCTTTCAACTATAAGAGCAATACCAATATTTACGAACGTATTGCAAATTAATATGAGAGCAAGAAGACGTTTTGCTCGGTTTTTAAGATAAAGTAATGCAATGGATGCCGGATTTTCATTTTCCTTTATTTCATCAACATCATCCTGAGTCAGTGAAAACATCGCAATTTCTGATCCTGAAAACAGTCCTGAGCAAAGTAATAATAGGATTAAGGATAAGAAGGTTAAGAATTCATTCCACGAAAGAAAAAGTAAAACTCCTGTAATTGATAAGAGCTGATTGTTTAAATAAGGGTCGGGGTCCACGAAGGTCGGTATAATTTTAGAAAGAGCTTAGAAAGGAAGATCGTCCTCAGCAGTTTCCTGAAGGTTTGCATCGGTTCCGGAATCTTCATATTTTTTTTCTTCGGGATGTGATGCTGAAGTACCTGCGGTAGTTGTATGTTCTCTCTTTTCAAGTATGCGCAACACATCGGCGGTGATTTCTGTGGAATAATGATCTCTTCCTTCTTTATCAGTCCATTTGCGATGTGTAAGTTTACCTTCAATATAAACCAGCATGCCTTTTTTCAAAACTTTTGCCCGTTCTGCCATGGAACGCCACATTACGATGTCATGCCACTCTGTACTTTTTTGCCAGTTTCCACTTCTGTCTTTATAGCTCTCGTTAGTCGCGAGTGTAAAATTAGCCCTGCTCACGCCGCTTTCCAGAGTCCGGATTTCCGGATCTTTTCCAAGATTTCCAATTAAAGTCACTTTGTTCAACATACCTATTTTGTATTAAAATTCTCTAAATATACACTTATAATCTTTGGAAAAGCAAAATTGACTAAGTTTTCTGGCTTTACAAAGTAAAACTTGTGCTTTATTTTAGCTTCTATCTTGTTGAAATTCAATCTATAAAATCTGCCTGTGATTTTCTGATGACTGAGCTTTTGCGAAGCCGTATTAACCAGATTCAGTGGTTGATTTTTAGAAATTTTTAATGGAATTTGTGCTGTGTCAAGTTCAGAACTGTTTTTCAAAACACGGTCACGTTTAGTTTCGATTGAAGGCAATTCATACAGTTTGTACCAAATGTCTTTCTTCACTCTTTGGCATATCGCGATTTCACCGTTCTTGTTTTCAATATGGAAAAAATGCAAATGACGTGGTATTAATGATTTTTTGTTTGTCTTGAAAGGCAACGATTCAATTCTATTTGTCAAATACGCAATGCAATGATTTGAAAATGGACAAGATTCACAAAGAGGATTTTTTGGTTTGCATTGTATTGCACCAAAGTTCATGATCGACTGATTGTATGCAGCAGGATTGTTTTTATCGAGATATCTGTTGGCCATTTCAAAAAATGTGCGTTTACCTTCAGCCGTATGGTAATTCAATTCGATCCCAAGCAAACGGGACAACACCCGGATGACATTTCCATCAACAACCGCAACCGGAAGGTTAAATGCAAAACTGCTGATGGCTGCTGCAGAATATTCACCAATGCCCTTAAGAAATTTGATTTCATGAAATGTTTTTGGAAAAATCCCACCAAATTTTTCTTCGATAGTTTTTGCAGCGTGATACAGATTTCGGGCGCGTGTATAATAACCAAGTCCTTTCCAACTGTTGAGAATCTCGTCTTCAGAAGCTTTAGCCAGCTTCTTTACGGTTGGATATTTTTTAATAAACTTTTCAAAATAAAGTTTTCCCTGATCCGAGCGGGTTTGTTGCAGTATGATTTCAGATATCCAGATTTTGTATGGATCTTTTTCTCCGGTCCAGGGATAAATTCTGGGATGATCATTTGACCAGGTGGCCAGGTGTCGTGAAAATGATTTTGGACTAATCAAGTGAGAATTGGTAATTATTTTTTCAAGAGATCAATCCCTGATATTTTTTTTCCAAAAGATGATAATACCTGCTATACCTGTGATGATGAGTAGCAACGCGATAATCTGTGCCTGGGAAAGACTGAAATTAAATATGGTATATCTTGGATTGACTCTTATAAATTCTATAAAGAATCGTTCCAGTCCATTTAGAAGACAATAGATAAAAAACAAAACTCCGGCACGGGCAATAAACATTCTGAGAATTAATAAACTTAAGGTAATGCCGCCAGCCAACAAGACTTCATAGAATGCAGTCGGAAATACTTTAGGTGACAATTCATGGCAATACCTCCAGATGCAACCCGGTATAGGAATTCCTTCATTAAGTACATTATGTGGATATGAAAAAGCCCACCACGAATCCGGGAATACAAACCATCCCGGTTTAGCCATTTCATTCACAATTCCCCAATCTCCGTCACCGGAAAAATGACATCCCATTCGACCGATGCAATAACCAATCATCATACAGGGTGCGGCAGCATCCATCATATGTATCGGACGTATCCCTTTTTTATCAACGTACCGGTATACCATGATGAATGCGAGGATCAGCCCGCCATATATAGTTAATCCACTTCCGGAAAAAACTTCTCCAAGCGGATCTTTGATAAATGAACCAAAGTTTTCGAGTATGGAGAATAATTTAGAACCAATAATTCCATACAACGCAGCAACGAGAGTAATATCATAAACGCGTTGATGTGGATAAACGAACACATCTTTTTTAATAATCTCTTTACTTTCCTGATGACTCATCTTATAATACAACCACAACGCGGTAATCATAAATGCAATCATTCCGAAAAGCAAATTGCCTTTTGAAGAAAATACAACCGCTGCAGGATCTAATTTGAATTCGGCAAAATGTTCGTAGATGTAAGCAATCTTATAAAAAAAAATAAAATTGATCAATCCTTGCATCAGGATTTCTTTCCATTCGAGGGGTTTGTAAACTATAACCGTTTCAATGCGGCCCTTTAGTTGTCCAAGTTTTTCTTTTCTTAGAAATTCCAAATACAACAGGGATCCACTCGCAATAAATGCGAGAACCAGAAAAAATCCAAATGTTTTAATTATCGAAAAAATATTATCCGGAACAGTTCCGAACAAACTATGAAGTATATAGGATAAGTCTGGCCACATAAAATTAGGAATGGGAATTTATAAAGAAATTGATGGCTTACAATGCGCCTGTTTTTTTATCTTTGTTTGCATAAAAGTAGGGCTTTTCTAATTGTTGATCCAATGAAAACACAATTTATCTTACCCGTCATCGTCTTATTTGCCTTTACCCAAATGCATGCGCAAAACGGCATTGTAGCAACGGCAGGTGTCAGCATGGCTTATACTGACAATCCCGCGACGAGTGCGGAAGGAGAAATGATCAGCGGGTTTCATGTAGGCCTAAGTGGCCGGATTGGCAAGCAAATTTGGTACTTAAAGCCGGGAATTGAATTGCATGTGATGCAATTGAAACCAGAAAAATTGTTGAACCCATTTACTTATGATCCGGCTATGTATCTTTTAAAAGTTCCTGCACAGATAGGCCTGAAATTGGTCCAGAAGGACAATTTCAAATTGAGAGTTACAGGAGGTTTTCAGTTCAGCTTTACCACATCCATTGACAATAACTCTGAAGGATTGAACAAACAGACGGTAAAGGATACCCAATTGGGTGCATTGATTGGAGCAGGAATAGATTTGGGGCCGGTATGTATCGATTTTAATTTTGAAAAAGGCCTGACTGAGTTATATTCCAATACCGGATACACTGCAGATTATATTTTTATTTCCGCGGGGTTTTTATTTTGAACACCAGCTCAGAAGTTCTAGACTCTGACAGAATGGAAAGTCAAATCGGAATTTAATTCCGTTAGTTTAACCTTGACGTTCTTATTTATCAATGCAGGATCTGCGTCTACCATGACCCGTATATAATTTTTTGAAAAGCCGCTATAACATCCATTCTCCAGTTTATTTTCTACAAGAACTTCCTGTATGCTCCCTTTGAATTTTTGATAAAACTCCAGTTTCTTTTTTTCAGACAAGGATCTTAAGAGCTCACTGCGCTCATGACGGACTTCTATAGGAACCGGAGCATCGAACTGAATCGCAGGGGTATTGTCTCTTTCTGAATAAGTAAATACATGCAAATAACTTACATCGAGATGTTCAATGAACTGATATGTATTTAAAAAATGAGCATCGCTTTCGCCAGGAAATCCTGTGATGACATCTACACCAATGCATGCATGCGGCAGAGTTTTTTTAATGTAGTCAACGCGGTTTTGATACAATTCTCTTCTATAGCGCCTTCGCATGACAGACAAGATTTCATTATCTCCTGATTGCAAAGGCATGTGAAAATGGGGCATGAAATGTCTGGATGTTGCCACAAAATCTATAATCTCTTCGGTGCATAGATTCGGTTCAATAGAAGAGATGCGGAATCTGCATTCATGTTCAAGGGTATCGAGTTCTTTGATCAGATCAATAAACAGCGCTTCTTTTTTTGCTTTGATGCCTTCGATGACTTCTGTTCCGTTTCCAAAATCACCGATGTTTACTCCGGTGAGTACGATTTCTTTTACACCTTTTGAAATCAATTCCCGGCTTGATTTCAAAATGGAATCGATGCTTGCACTTCTCGATTTTCCACGCGCTAAAGGGATGGTACAGAAACTGCATTTATAATCACAACCGTCCTGTACTTTTAAAAAACTTCTTGTTCGACCTTCAATGGAATAACTGGGAATAAATTGATTGGCTTCCGCAATATCAGAATAGTATGCATTACCGTGTGGAGAATGTTCATCAACAGTCTGAATGTAATTCAGGATCTCAAATTTTTCTTTTGCACCTAAAACAATACTCACTCCGGGAATGGCCGCAATTTCTTCCGGCTTTAATTGTGCATAACAACCAACGACAATTACTTTGGCATGTGAATTTTGTTTGATTGCACTGCGGACCATCTTTCTGCATTTTCGGTCGGCCTGATCAGTTACTGAACACGTGTTGATCACATAGATATCGCTGGGTTTGTCAAAATGCACTTCCTGATATCCGGCTTGTTGAAATAACTTTCCAATGGAAGAAGTCTCTGAATAATTCAGCTTACAACCTAAGGTATGAAATGCGACTGTGCGAGGCGTGGACATATAATCGATCGCCCAAAGATATGGAATTTTAGAGTGGAGATTATTAAGGGCTTTAATTCTTTCTTTTAAACAATAGTAGAATAGCTTTTTCTTTGTGGAGTTAAGAATACCTTTTAATTAATATTTACTTTCGCTAAAATTTTTCGAGTCATGATTGTCAATCGAATTGGATTGTTTTTGTTTGTTTGTATTCTGGCTTCTTTTTTATGGGGATGCGATAAGGAAACAGAAACCATCATAAAAACAGTGACCGTAAGAGATACCATTATTCTGACAATGATCGATACGGTAACCCTTACTCAATTAATTCAGGATACTACCACTACATTTATTTTGAGTCGTCATGCAGAGACAACCGGAATCGGTACAGATCCTTCATTAAGTGTAAGCGGACAGGAACGAGCGACGGAACTCGCACGAGTACTCAAGAATACTCAAATCCATGCAGTCTATTCTACCAATTACAACAGGACAAAAGAAACCGCTTCAAAAATTGCATCCAACAATTCAGTCACTACACAGATATACGATCCGTCACAATTGGATAATCTGGCCACATCGATTTTACAACAGTACAAAAACAAAGTGATCTACATCGCAGGACATTCAAATACAACCAATGCGTTTCTCAATATTTTAGTAGGCAGTACGGTTTATGCGACGATTCCCGATTCAGAATATGACAATCTATACATAGTCAGTGTATCCAAAAAAGGAAATGCGAAAGTGGTGCATTTGAAGTATGGGAAGTGAGAGAGGGATGGTGTTTTTTGAATCAGGATCTCAGTTTGATTGATTGATAGTATTTGTGATATGAACATGGAATGATTTCAATCAATTCATTAGTAAGAGAACTCCTAATGTATAATCGCACAAAAAGTCTTTATATGCACCTGCAACCGAATGTCTTTACCACTTAGTGTACATAAGGAATTCTCAAAATTCAATTTAATTTTAATCTTAATAATCTTATTTGTGAATTTTGTTTTTGTTTGCTTCTAGAATATTTTTTGCTGAGTAACGACCAATTTCATACATTTCTTCAGCTTTATAAAAATCAAAAGTTCCACAAGAATGTCTCGAAATATTAATTAAAATATCTGGTGGATATTTTTCAATAGTTGTCTGCGTAATATGCTCCATCATCAAGTTAATAGTTTTACTAATCAGATTGAAATAATCAAGATTTTCATTTTTGTTTGAAGGAATGATTTTTTGTAAGTGAGTTTGAAAATCTCTGATCTTCTTCAAATATATGGATTGTTTAGTTTCAATTTCAACTTCCAATAAGGATGGTTTATAAAGAGGAATATCGGCGTTAACATTAACAGCAATCAACAAATCCCCCGGAGTTCTTGTAGCATGATTGATGGGAATATTATTTAAGACGCCTCCATCAATTAGTAAAGCATTTTCCTTTTTTACCGGCATAAATACCGTCGGGATGGCAATGGATGCCCTTATGGCTTCAAAAATACTTCCATTTTTAAATGCGACCTCTTTCTTATTTAAAATATCTACTGCAACAGCAACATAAAATAAGTTTAAGTCCTCAATTTTTTGATCGGGTATGAATTTCTGTAATTCGTTAATTACTTTGTCGCCCTTTATTAAACCTTGAGAGCTAAACGTAAAATCAAACAGTTTAAAGATTTTCAATTTATCGAGAGCAAACAACCATTTTTTAAATTCTTCTAATTTACCCAAAGCGTAAATGCCACCAACAAGAGCACCCATGGATGTTCCTGTTAATGATGCAATTTCGAAATTCTGATTTTCTAACTCTTCAATAACTCCAATATGAGCAATCCCTTTCGCACCTCCACCGGATAATACTAATGATACTTTTTGTTTCATTTAAATTTCAAATCGTAGCGTAATGAATATTTCATTTCTACCACTTTCTAACAGTTCATAAATAATGCAATCAAAATATTTACAGAATACTGAGAAAAAATAATTGGAAATTCCCAATCTCATCCTTCATACCACGCAAGAATAATTTCCCTGCCGATCTGATTTTTCAATTTTGATTTTGTTGTGGACTTTATGTTGTGATATCGTTCGAGTTGTCTTGG
>JBGAWX010000069.1:0-13530 GCA_044227375.1 Saprospiraceae bacterium | reverse complement strand
AAGATGAGCGTTTGCCTTAATTAATAATACGCGCTCATTGGTTTTCAAATCAGTATTCAGTGTTTCGTAAACAGAAAGTGCCTTTTCATAGCGCTCATTGTAATAGAGGTTGCAAAATGCCTCATAATCATTTTTCTCATCTCCCCCACGAATTTGATTTTCAAGTTCAATATCGGTATATGGTTCGTAGACCATGGCATAAATTTCCTGAGGTGTATGTTTAGATTTTTTTACATCCGGCGTGGTTTCAGTTGGCCGTTTGTTGGCATTCACTTTGATACTATCCTTTGGTTTGGATTCAGGAACATGTTGAGTGCTTGTATCCTGATTAACATTCTTCACCGGGAATGGCACCGAATGAATTGACCTGTCATTAAGCTTGAACCAAATCCATATGAGCAAAGTCAAGACAATAAAACCTACAGCGATCCAACTGAATTTCACTTTGAATCTTTCTGGTGCATCCGGTTTGACTGATCTTTCGATATGTTGTAACCTTGTTTTCAAATCCATTCGCTCATACCATCTTAGATCCTCAAGTGCATTTCTTGTAATTTCAAATTCATTTCTAAGATCAGCATCCTGCAGAAGTTGCATTTCAAAGTTCTGCCTTTCCTCTGTTGACATTTCGTTTGCCAGATATCGCTCAATCTTTTCCCCGTACATGTCCTATTTTTTGTGCTCTATTAATTCTTTCAACTTAACCAGAGCCCTGGAAAGGGTTACACTAACTGTATTTGTTGAATTGTAATTCATGATTGACCTGATCTCATCTATAGTTTTGTGCTCAAAGAATCTCATACTCAGGACACGACGACTTTGATCAGGCAGTTGATTTATTGCTGAATGCAATTGATTGAGATTTTCCTGGCTTCGACTTTCCCAATCGAGACCTATTTGAGATAAATCAGGGATGCCTTTTACTTCCAGAGGTTCAAAATCGGTTTCCTTAAGATAATGTCTTTTATATTTGATAATGTAGCGAAATCCCAATAAGAATAAAAAACTCCTGATGCTGCAACTCAGACTTACCAACTTACGATCCCGAATCTGTTCAAAGAAAGAAATGACAGAATCCTGCCATGCATCGATGATGTCGTCCTTAGGAACTTCTCTGAATTTTGAAGCCGCCACGTATATGAATTCAGTCCTGTGCATTTTGTAAATTTGGTCAAAGGCTTCCATCTGGCCACTTCTCAACGCCTCAAAAATTTCCTGATCACTCAAAAAACTGCTATTTGCCGAATTCAACTCTAGTTAGATTATCCAGCACAAATATGCAATATGAATCGAACCGGAACAAATTTTCTGAGTCAAATTTGAATTTTGAAGACTCTTTGAACAATCCTCAATCAATATACCAAAATAGCCCTTGATCTTAACAATGTCAAATGAATTTTTTTACTAAAGCTGCCCATAGGTAAACTTTCAAACGAAAGGAAAAAATAAGATATAGAAATAATGATCCCATTGTTCCGGATCTAATCACGCCTGAAATTTGAATTATTGCTCAAAAAATGGCTTGTATCTTGAAATTAAATTAGATTATTCAATTAAAACAAATCCGGCCCACTGATAAGGATCTAATCCTGCACTACGCAATTCCTTTTGTGCAGCATGAAATGCTTCCGGAATGTTCATTTTTTTATTCAGCCAGTTTTTATAAAAAGCAATCATCAACTGAGAAGTTTGTTTGTCCGGCACCTGCCATAAACTCATGATAATGTATTTTGCTCCTGCTATTTTGAATGCACGTTGCAATCCGTATACGCCTTCATTACCTTGAATGTCTCCTAATCCGGTTTCACATGCTGACAACACTACTAATTCTGTATTCGATAAATTCATCTGGCTGATTTCATATGCGGTTAGTATTCCATCTTCCATTCCTTCTTTAAATGGCTTGCCGGTTTTCCATGCATGATTACCACCGGCAAGTATTAATCCCGAACGAATCATAGGATGATCTGATATTTTAAAAACCGGCTCACTGCCCACTGCCAACTGTGAACTGCCAACTTTTTCTTTTGAATCAGGAAAGAAATATCCATGAGTAGCAATGTGAATCATCACAGGTGAAGAATCTTCCTGAATTGTTGATTTTACAATTTCTTCTTTTGCCTGATATCCATTTAATAACTTCGATTTAATTCCGACCCCCTTGAGGATCGCATTAATCTCTTCTACTTCTTTTTTAGTGTTTTTAAGATACAACCAATTTCCACCTCTGCTGCTTGAATCTGTTTTGCCAAAATCAATAAACTCGGAATCTCCTCTTTTTGGACTAAGATAGGTTAACAAGTTTACATTACCGGTGCCTGAGTTCATTTCAGTTGAATCAAATTCATATTCCACACCTCCCACTAATACAGCCGTGTTGTTTTTTGATTTATCTGCAATCCATTGCCCTTCCTGTTTTCTCCTGGAAATTGAAGAACGGATACTTCCTAATTGTAATATTTGGAGCCGGTCAGAAACCAATTCGCCATTTGGAGTGGGTATTGCATTAAGATTGATTTTGTATAATAATCCTGAAGCTGAATAAAAAATATTTTTTATTCCATTGAGTTGATTTATAATTGGCCTCCAGATCAAATCGTACAATTTGCTGTTCCTGGAGTAAATCTCATTTATCTGGCTTTTTAACAAAACTTCAGAAGAATTAATTTGCATCAATTCCTTTAAGTGTTTTTCATCGAATAGATTTATCAACAATGGTTGCGGATGTTTTTTGGTAAGTATTAAAGCTGCATAAAAAATACTGTCTTCTTCACTGGTGGAAAATTTAGTATAATTTACAAATTCGATAACAGCGTCTGTATTTCCCAGGAAGCTGTATATTTCCTCGCTACTCGCAACATGAATTGGACCGAAATGAGATTCTGCTTTTCTGACCAGTTCTTTTTCCAATACATTTACAATCAGACGTAAACTATCCAGATTTTTTCTTTTCCCTTCTGGTTTTGTGTATTCATTCCCTAAAGTGCGATATTGTTGCTTATATTCATTCAATATTTCATTTGTTGCTGTATCCAGGACAGATGATCTTTTAACATCTTTAAATACTTCCAACTGAAATTCCTTCATCATCAGATGATAATCAAAACAAATTTTAGACATTGGATTATCACTAGATTTGATACTGCTCATAAACGCCATCATTCTATTCTGCACTTCCTGAAATTTGGACAAATAGATTCCAAGTTCGTAACTCGATAAATAATTTCTTGATTTCTTAATTATTCCGGGCCACGATTTCAAATATTCCGAGTATAGATTCACAACTTCGGTCGTATTGCCTGATAAAATATACAAACCTGTCAGATTATCAATGCTAAAAAGATACCTGTCGTGTTCTTTGCCGACTAATTTTACAATAATTTGATTAGCTTCCAATTCATATCCTAAGGCTTTTTGATAATTACCCAGTGTAGCAAATAAATCGGATAAGTTCATCAGGCTCTCCGTATAATCCAATGAATTCTTGCCATTCGCTTTTTCACGGGCATGCAATGATTCCAAAAGGTATTTTTCTGATTCATTGTAATCTCCAGTTTCTCTGTAGAGCATGCCAAGATTATTGGTTATATGACCATACAAGCTACCACGGGACTCTTTAAAGGTTTGCAGCCTATCTAATGCTTCCCTATACAATTCTTCTGCTTTATCATATAATTTCATCTGACGATATATACTTGCAATGTCGTTCAGGCTGACGATATAATCCGGATGATTTTTTCCTAAAACTTTCTCTCTTATATCTTTGGATTTAATGCGCAAATCAAGGATGTCTTGCATCGATTTAAAACCAACTTTAAATTGTAGGGTCGCCAAATTGTTAAGACATTGAGCATACTCAAAATGATTTATACCTATAGTCTTTTCCATTATTGACAATGCCTCTAAAAAACAATTTTCGGCTTTATCAGGATTAAATAGTTTATAATGCACCAATCCCAAAATGTTTAACGAAGAACCATAATCCGGATGCATTTTACCAAGTTCCTTTTCCTGTATATTCACTGTTCTATTTAATGCATTGATTGCATTTTCATATTGATCAAGATGATAGTAGGCAACTGACAAGTTATATAAAATGCGTGCTGTCGAAATATGATTTTTCCCTACAGTTTGTTCGTTAATTAATAGGGCTTCTTTATATAAAAGGACGGCTTTCTCATATTCTTCCCCCGATGAATATATTGTAGCAAGATTCATCAAACTAGTTGCATACTGAGCAGTATTTTTACCAAAGTTTTTCTCTTTGATTGCAAGCACTTCCAAAAGCAAGGGCTCTGCGCATTTATAGTCAGCCTTATTACTACATATCGCTGCTAACCCTGTTATCGAGACTGCATAATCCGGATGATCCTTTTTACCTAATCTTTCAAAAAGAAGCTTCGATTCCAAAAACCATTTCTGTCCCTCCTCATAATTCCCTTTTAGAAAATATATCCTCCCCCTATTACTGCAACATGATGCATAAATTGCGGATTCTTGTCCAGGGAATTCGATAGCCAATTTTCCGGCAGCATTATTTATTTCAATGGCTTTCTCAAACTCTTCGACTTTCAGTTTTTTAGCAACTTTAAGCAAACTATCTATTTTTCGAAGAATGAGTGTATCAGAATTTTGCGACCAGGATATACAACAAATAAATAAACAGCTAACAATTATAAGACCTTTCATGACTAGTTATAAAAACACAATAATTAATTCGCCAAAATATTCAGAATTTTGCTAATAGACAATACAGAGTGTAGAATATTGAATTAAATTTTCTGAATGGAAATGATAAACTATTAGAAAATTCCAGATAAGCTCCAAGCAAACCTTAATGCATAAATACTTTTACCATTATTCAAATTTTTTTTTTTGGAGTTTACTCCGCCAACCCAATTCCCCATAAGTTTGAGTTTTTGTAAGTGTATTCATTTAACCATCACAAACCCCGCCCACGAATACGGATCTACAAATTTCTTTTGCATTTCCTTCTGTGTTTTTCTAAAAGCATCTGGTATTGACAGCTTATCATTCAACCATCTTTTATAAAAGGTTTCCATGAATTCTTTGGTTTGTTTGTCCGGCACCTGCCACAAACTCATGATAAGATATTTCGCTCCTGCAATTTTAAATGCACGTTGCAAACCATACACGCCTTCATTGCCTTGTATATCGCCTAGCCCTGTTTCGCAAGCAGACAATACCACCAATTCCGTATTTGATAAATTCATTTGGCTGATTTCATATGCGGTTAGTATTCCATCTTCCATTCCTTCTTTAAATGGCTTCCCTGTTTTCCATGCATGATTGCCACCTGCAAGTATTAATCCCGAACGAATCATAGGATGATCTGATATTTTAAAAACCGGTTCACTGCCAACTGCCAGCTGTGAACTGCCAACTTTTTCTTTTGAATCAGGAAAAAAGAAACCATGAGTAGCTATATGTAATATTCTAGGTGATGCACTACCGGCTCCAATTGATTTAAATGATTCTTCAGTTGCAGCGTAAGATTTACGTACACGAGTTTTTATCTTCTGTGAACGAAGTATGGATTCAATGGAACTGATTTCTTTTTCTGTCCATTTTAAATAATACCAACTGCCACCACGATTTGCCGTATCTACATAATTGAATTTAAGGTCATCAGAGCATCCTCGTGTTGTGTTGCGACTTGCAAAAACTTCGTTTGAGGAATCGGCATTTCTAGCGAATATTTCAGTGCTATCCATGTCATATTCTATTCCACCAAATATAACGGCTTCATGGAGATCACTTTTGGCCTTTATACTTGTTGAAATGGAGTCAGCAGAAGCATAATTTCCAACTACAAGATTTCGGGTACTTCCCAATTCGATGAGATCGTATTTATCGGAAAGCACTTCCTTTTCGTTTATAGGAATTGCACTGAGATTTAAGCGGTGTAAAAGACCTGAAGGGGAATAGTAGATAGTTTTTATATTTTGCAATTCACCTAGTAATGGTCTCCAGATCAGATTAAATAAGCCAGCCTGCTGTTCTCGATTTAAATCTTGTAATGAATGAGGTACTCCTGTATAAAATTGGTTATAAAATAATTTAATGTTCACATCAGCATTTTTTCTACAAAGACGTTCCAATTGTTTTTCTTCAAATAGAGGTATAAAGACAGGTTGTTGGCTGTTTTCTGTAAGAATAAGTGCC
The DNA here is from genome assembly GCA_044227375.1 of Saprospiraceae bacterium. Classification (GTDB taxonomy): domain Bacteria; phylum Bacteroidota; class Bacteroidia; order Chitinophagales; family Saprospiraceae; genus Vicinibacter. The sequence goes on along the minus strand of JBGAWX010000069.1, from coordinate 7,344 downwards.
GCATACATCACGCTGTCTGTTTTATCGGGGGTATAATAATTGTATTTTACAAATTCTATTGCAGCTTCACTGTGATTAAGCTTCTGTTTTACATCAATCCAGTTCACAACATGCATGATTTGTCCATATTCTTTAAAACTGCTGACAAGTTCTTTTTCTAGTTCGTTAGATTTGGCTTCCAGCTCCTGGACATTTTTACGCTCCAGTATGGACTTACTATATTCGGCAGCGAGTCTGATCCTATATGATTTTAAATCGTTATACTTGACTGCAGCTGATGGATTGGAATTTGCAAGATTTTTAACCTGACTTACAGAGTTCAATAAGAATCCCTTATAAAAGAGACTGTTATTATAACAGGTCATTTCAAATTCGGGTAAGCGAATAGTTGATTTTTGCGCCAGGGAATAATGTGCAGCGATGATATCGGAAATCGAAAGCAAATAATTTTGCAATTCCGATTCCGACAAATAACTAATGGCGTTTATAAGAAACTTTTGACATAGGGTTTCGGATTCCAGAAAATATCTTTGAGCCTTTTCATATTCTTCCTTGTAGGTGTACAGGAAGGCTAGATTAGTAATATTAGAAAGGTAAGCTTTGGAATTCGTTCCTGATTTTTCTAAATTAATGTGCGTGGATTCAGCAAAACATTTTTCAGCATGTATATAGTCGCGCATGAACATATATACTACGCCTTGTTTATTAAGGCATCTTGCATAATTCCTATGAGCTTGTTCTTTTACAAAATACTTAGCGTACGTTTGGCCAGCATCTTTTAACAAGGCCAATGCCGTTTCAAGCTTACCCATTTCGCGATACAAGCCTGAAAACCCTTCAAGATAAGCTGCATAATCGGGATGCTCTTTTCCAAGTGTGTTCTCTTTAATTGCTAAGGCTTCGAGAAAATAGAATTCCGATTTATTAAATTCTTTTTTTTGAATGTACAGCAACGCCAATTTTTGTAAGCTAGCTGCATATTGTGTACTTTTTTTTCCATAAACTTTTTCGCGAATTAATTTACCTTCTTCTAATAGCAATTCCGATTTGTTATAATTTCCTAAAATACTATAAAGCTCTCCTAAAGCTGTTATATTTTCTGCGTACAGTCCATGCTCTTTACCAAATAATTTTTCACGAATTTTTAAGGATTCCCTGTAATAATGTTCGGCTTTATTGTAATCTCCCATATCCTTGTAAAGCTCTCCAAGAACGAGTAAGTTATGTGCAAAATCCTCATTATTTCTACCCAATATTTTTTCTCGGATTTTTAATGCTTCAAGATCTAATGCTTCAGCTTCTCTATATTTACCCATATGCATATATACAATGGCTAAGTTGTTTAAACTTTGTGCATATCTCGGATGCTCTTTTGTATAGTTTTGTTCCAAGATGCTTATTGCTTCAAGATGCATCTTTTCTGAATTATCATAATTTCTAAGATCATCGTATAATACCGCTAAACTGTTAATTGTTTTAACATAGTCCAAATGTTTTGTACCAACTGCTGAAAGTATGATTCCCTTAGATTTAAGTAACCATTTTTCTGATTCTGAGTAGTCTTCCTTAAAATAAGATATCCTTCCAAGATTGAAACAACACAAACCATATATATGCGACTCATTTCCGAACTTTTCTATGGAAATTCCAGTTGCAATACTATTTACTTCCAATGCCTTGCCAAATTCTCTCCTATCGGTATATCCACGGGATACTTTAATCAGACTATCCACATACTTGATTACCAGAGAATCTGAGTATTGTGCGTTCGAAGAGTAGGATAAAAACAATAGAAGACAAAGGAATCCATTTTTCATGAGCTTACGTTAAATCACTTGTATTTCGATCTAAAAATAGACATTTTTAGATAAATGATTAAAATCGTACTTTTTGTAATTCTTAAATCAGAAGTGATATTAAATCATACGCTTAAGTTTATCATGTGATAAAGAAGATTGAATCTTTCTTTGAATGTTGAACATTGACTATTACACATTGAGTATTTGCACTGTTAAATTCATGGTTCAATACTCAACACTCAAATAATTCTTTACTCAACAAGCACAAATCCAGCCCATTGATAAGGATCCATTCCAGCATCCCGCAATTCTTTTTGCGCTGCATGAAATGCATTTGGTATTGACATTTTATTCTCCAACCATTTTTTATAAAATGTGGTCATCAATAATGAAGTTTGTTTATCAGGCACCTGCCACAAACTCATGATTAGATATTTTGCTCCTGCTATTTTGAATGCACGTTGCAAACCGTATACGCCTTCATTTCCTTGTATATCTCCAAGACCTGTTTCGCATGCAGACAATACTACTAATTCAGTATTGGACAAATTCATCTGAGATATTTCATAGGCCGTAAGAATTCCGTCTTCCCTTCCTTCCAATGTTTGTTTTCCCTGCCAGGCTGCATTACCTCCCGCCAGTATTAATCCGGAACGCAACATCGGATGATCACTCATATTAAAGGCACTTTCTGTTTGACTGTTGTCTGCTGACTGTTTGCCCTTAATCTTTGGATCTGGAAAAAAATATCCATGAGTTGCGATGTGTAAGATTCTAGGAGAAGGAGAATTATTCGCACCAATGTTTTTAAAGGATCCTTCTGAAGCGCTATATCCTTTTTTTAAAGTGGTTTTGACTCCTGCATCTTGCATGATCTTTTCAATGGAATTCACTTCACGCTCTGTACCCGACAGATAATTCCAACCAGCTCCCCGCAATGTCGAGTCAGCAATTGTAAAAGTGCGTTCGCCTCTGGATCGGGAAGCAAGTAAAAGTTCCTCTTTCAGAACTGAGGTGTCTTGTTCAAATTGAATTCCTCCATATAAAACGGCATCATTGTTTGTGCTATTTGTCTGACCATGCATCACTAACTGACGTGTACTGTTCAACTCAATAAATTGATATCTATCAGATAAGGTTTCAGATCCGATTCTTATCGGATCGGCACCTATAGAATCCGATACAGGGATCGCGTCAAAATTTATTCTATGCAATAATCCGCTTGGTGAAAAATAAATAGTTTTGACTCCATTTAATTTTTTTTCCAGAGGCTTCCAGAGGATATCATATAAGGATCGCTTTGGAGCTTCAACAGCCACAGCCCCACGATCTTCCAGAGAGTATAATGAATTGACATAATCCGCCTTGCGCTCTGATTTAGAATGCAACAATGAGTCCAAAGATTTTTCTTCAAAAAGCAATACAAATTGTGGCTGTTTATCTTCAGATGTTATCAATAATGCAGCATAATAAATACTGTCCGTCATTCTTGGAAAGATTATCGGGAAATGAATAAACTCAATGGCTACATCATTTGGATTTAATATCGCTCTCACTTCTTCCCACTTTACCTGCTGAATCACATCTGCATAACTTAAAACAGATTGGGCTAGTTTCTTTTCCGTAAGATTTGCTTGTTCTTCCAATTCGGCTACTTTTTTTTGTTCAGCAAGTGGTTTAGCATATTCAGTGGCCAGGCTCAGACGGTAGCTTTTAAGTTGAGTACTGATTTTCTCTGCTTCAGGGCTGGACCGTGCAAGGGAATTCATCTTGGCAACCGCTGAGAGTAAGAATCCTTTTAGAAAAATAGAATTATTATAAGCAATAGCTGCAAGCATATCGCTCTGATATTGCTCAGCAGAAAACAAGCGTGTGAACATGTAGGAATATAAATAATTCCCCTCCTTCTGAAACGCGGCAGTATAACTTGCCAATTCACTTTCCGAAAGGAATGATACAGATTTTAATAGTTGATCCTGACTCAACGAAAAGAATTCCTCCAATGCTATATTTGACTCGGTATATCGCTTTTGTATTTCATATAAATCAACCAGGTGGATAAGACTTGATGTATAATCCGCATGCTTTTTACTGAATACGTTTTCAAAGATTGTTTTGGCTTCGATGTAAAGTTGCTCAACTTTAGCATAATGGCCCATACTATAGTACAAACTTCCCAGGTTTAAAAGACTCCGGGCATATGCAGGATGATCCTTTCCAAATGTTTTTTCTTTGATGGCAATGGATTCAATGTAGAGCGGTTCCGCCTTTTCGAATTGGCCCATGTATTTATACAATTTCGCCAGGTTATTAATGCTTCCCGCATAATTAGGATGCTCTTTTCCGTATTTTTTTTCAAAGATACTTTTGACTTGAAGACAATATGCCTCCGCTTTCTCGTAGCTGCCTTGGTCAATATAAAAAACGCCCAAATTATTAAGGCAGTTTACATAAAATGGATGTTCACGGTTATTCAGCTGTTGTTCAAAAATTCCTTTTGCTTCCAATAAGTATTGTTCAGTTTTTTCAGAATTAGACATTCTATCATAAAGATTTGCAAGATTGATAAGGGTTCCACAAAAGCCAGGGTTTTGCTTGCCGGTGGTATTTTCCTGGATAATCTTGGATTCAAGGAGTAATGGTTCCGCTTTTTCATATTGTCCTATTAGCGTATACAAATTCCCAAGACTGCTCAGGCATTGTGCATAGTCAGGATGCTTTTTACCAAGGACTTTCTCTCGAATGGCTTTAACTTCGAGATAAAGAGTTTCCGCATTTTCGAACTCTCCAATATTTTTGTATAGAATGGCCAGGTTTAAAAGAATTTCAACATATTGTGGATCCTCTTTACCAAGGACTTTTTCGAAAATGAGTTTTGCCTTTATATTATATTCTATCGCTTGTTTGAATTTACCCATGCTATAATATAAAGATCCAAGTTTACTTTGCGTTCCTGCATACTGTGCATTTTCTTTGCCAAGAACTTTCTCATAGATAGCCTGGGATTCGAAATACCATTTTTCAGCTTCTGAATAATCTTTTTTAATTTGAAAAATCCTGCCTCGGTTAAGACAGGCTGCCGCATACCCAGCAGACTCATGACCCCATTTTTCCAATGCATGTTTTTCCGCTACTGTATTCATTTCGATTGCGTTAACGAAATCATTCTTATCTGTATATCCCCTGGAAACTTTAATGAGGCTGTCTAAAGATTTGAATGCAATGGAGTCAATAGATTGTGCATAAACGCTTTTAAGGAATAATGTCAACACTAAAACCGAACAAAATTTCATGATACTCAAAATAAAAGGCAAAATAAGTTAAATTTTGAATTGGTCATTCATTCTGTACAAAATCTATCTGGCATTACTAAATTCTGTAGTTAGAAACTTGGGTGCGCGTTAGAATGATTTTTTTATTCAACTAACACAAACCCCGCCCGAATCCAGCATGTGTTTCAGTGTGGGTGTCTGTGTGGTTAATCTAACTAAAGAAACACGGCTATCTTTTCAAATGCGTAGGTGTAATCTTATTCCACCAACACAAAACCGGCCCACTGGTATGGATTGATAAACCGTTCCTTCATTTCCTTTTGGGTCATTCTGAATGCTTCGGGAATACTCAATTTCTTCTCCAACCAGTTTTTATAAAATGTCACCATGAATTCTTTTGTTTCCTGATCGGGGACCTGCCACAAACTCATGATGAGATATTTTGCACCAGCGATTTTGAATGCACGTTGCAAACCATAGACCCCTTCATTGCCCTCGATATCGCCAAGTCCGGTTTCACATGCTGATAGCACGACCAATTCCGTGTTTGACAAATTCATTTGTGATATTTCATATGCAGTTAAGATTCCATCTTCCATTCCTTCTTTAAAAGGCCTGCCGGTCTTCCATGCAAAATTTCCACCCGCTAGTATGAGTCCTGAACGGATCATTGGATTCTCAGAGTTGCGAAATACGGACTCTTCCCTGCCATCAGAAATTGATCTGGAATCCATGGCCGACAGATTGTTGCCTTTAATTTCAGGAAAGAAATATCCATGGGTCGCAATATGCAAAATCCTGGGTGAAGACTTTTCTGTTCCAATCGTTTTGAAATATTCCTCTGTTGCAGTGAATCCTTTTTTTAATTCGACCTTCGTACTGTCCGCTTCAAGCATTGACTTCAAACTGCTCACTTCGCGTTCTGTCCATTTTAGAAAATTCCAACTGTCTCCTCTGCTTGACAATAATTGTTCGGCTTTGCCTCGGTTTGATTCATCTAGAAAAGCGGAATCCAAATCATACTGGATCCCTCCGATCAATAGTGCTTCATGCTTGGTCGTGTTATTTTCCGGGGATTGTACTAACTGACGAGTACTCGACAATTCCACTAAAACATATTGATCATTCAGCGTTTGCTCCTCAGTTATTGGAATTGCCCCGACATTGATCCGATGAAGCAAACCCGATGGTGCATAATATATTTTCTCGATACCTGACAATGTCGATTCTATCGGATTCCAAATCAGTTCATACAAACTTCGAGCTGCAACTTTTATTTCTGAAACTCCTCTGTCTGCCTGCGTGTACAGGTTGTTGACATAATCTGCTCTCCGTTCCGTCTTAGATTTTAATAATGAATCTATAGCCTTTTCTTCAAAGAGCGTAATGAATTCGGGTCGGCTTTTTTGAGCAGGATCTGATTTAATGATCAATGCAGCATACATGACCTTATCAGTCACTTTAATTTTATCATAATAAGTGTAATGAATAAATTCAATCGCAACTTCATTTATCTTTAGTTGCTTTTGCACGTCTTGCCAATTGATTTGTTTCATGACTTCACCAAATCCGGAAACTTCACGGGATAATTCCTTTTCGAGATCATTTGATTTGGATTCTAACTGGCTCACATTTTTCTGTTCCGAAACTGGCTTAACAAGTTCTGCTGCTAATTGTCGACCATAGACTTTAAGAAGTTTCAATTTTTCGGAAGCGGAAGAATCCAACAACGCGAGCCGTTTAATTTGCAAATCTGCATTCAATAAAAATCCTTTATAAAATAATAGATGATTATAACAGGTTCCAAATATCTCCGAACATTTCGCCCTTTCCAGAGAAGCTTGTTGAGCAAATGAAAAAATCCGGGATTGTTTATCCTTGTTTTTCAATAGAAACTTGTTCATTTCCCTTTCAGAAAGATGTTTCAATGCTCTTATCATTATTGAATGCTCAAGTCTTGAAGCATTTATGAAATTGGATTCCGCCTTTTCGTAATCATTCTGATCCCAATACAAATTCGCGAGATTCATGATGCTGTTGGCAACATCCGGATGTTGGCTGCCTAAGGTTTTTTCGCGAATGGTTTTGGCATCAACAAATAAAGACTCTGCCTCTTCATATTTTGATTGCCTGAGATAAAGATTTGCAAGACTATTGATGCTTGTAGCGTAATCCGGATGATTCTTGCCTAAAACTTTTTCTCTGATTGATTTGGATTCAAGAAACATGGGCTCGGCTTTTTCATAATTTCCCATATCCAGATACAACCAGGC
>JBGAWX010000068.1:0-13533 GCA_044227375.1 Saprospiraceae bacterium | reverse complement strand
ATACCAAATTCGAACAATTATCTATTCGCCGAGAAAAAAAAAGCATAAAAGCAAGAGCTCGAAGACAATTGATCATAGTCTGGTATGTTCTAAGCTAGAAGGAAAGTTACAAGGAACCAAATATCAAACTGCCAAAAGGCCAGATTGAAAATAAGAAAAAGGATTAGCTGGATAAGCTTGAGAAACTGCATAAGCAATCTATTGATAATACAGAGCAGACATCTTAATTGAAAAGGTCGTTTATATTTGTGGTGGCACTGCTCCTTGAAATATTGAGGAAGAACACAGATGTCAAACTGACTTCTATCGTTTTTAAAGTGCAAAAACATATGGCATAGACCTTGAAGAAGAAATTTAAATCTAGAAATTGATTTGTACTCCAAAAAGTTAAGTCAGGCAAATTCCCATTTTCACTTTTGGCTTAGTCCAAAGAAGCAAGGATTTATAGAAGAAATCTAATCATTTGATTTATGCTTTCAGAAGATTTTTCTATTGATTATAAACAATATAATTTCAATCTTTACCCATACTTTCATACCTTAACTGAATGATTGAATGAAACTCAATATTCTTCTGAGCTTTTCCGCACTTGTCTTTTTCCTGGCCTGTCACACTTCAAGATTCGACTTGCCGGAAGACAAATCCGTCGAACCAATACATTTGCCATTCAAGATAAAAGCAATAAAATTTTCAGACGAACGGAATGGATTGCCGCCAATGAATTGGGATCTGGCTATTCAGATTGCTAAAACGAAAGAAGTCACAGGCAATCCTGAATTCAGTCAGCAAAACAAGTATGAAATTGACAAAATTATTCGAAAAACAGAGTTGAGATCCAATGTTGATTCAGCCGTTTTCGAAGTAAAAATAATTGAAGGAGAATGCAAATTAAAACCACATCGGGGTTCAATTAGACAGTATGTAAAACTCAAAGCAGAACTAAAAGTTACCTTTACAGACAAATCGATCAAATATGAATCTATTGCAGAAGGCAATTATGAATATCAACTTTTCGATAATTCGAAAGAACACGCCATTCAAATTTACAATCTTGTTTTGCGGAATGTAACAGCTGAGCTGTTGAAAGTGGTGAGGGATGAGGCAAAAAAGTAGGCAAAAGGCAATCCCGATGGTTATCGAGAGAAAGAGGCAAAAAGTAAGCAATAGGAAGTTTGTAGAAGTCAGACATTTTTGGTCTTAGTTCGTATAATCAAGAGGCTTATTAAGTTCAGAAAAGAATGTATATTTTCATATCTTTATTTTTGACTTAACATTCGATCGAGTGAAAATAATAATCAGCAATCTGTTCCGTGTACTTTTTACTTCAGGTGTTTTCCTGATTCTGTTAGGAAGTTGCTGTAAAGATGAGATGAAGCTTACAGGTAGCTGTCAATTTGATTGTCAAATACCGGCCATTAACCTGGATACTTTTTATTTAAGTACATTTTCAAAATCATTTCTACCATATACCGGTTTCGAAAAAATTGTTTTTGTGAACGGGAATATGCAGGAAGCAATATTCACGCAATTATTTTTCCCATCGCATTTTTTTTACAAATCTGACTCTTATTTCGTTTGCAATCCGGGGGATACTATTAGATATTCGATCGTCCGGGAACAATTGGCTGTGTCCCATAAATGTGAATCACTAAATCTTGAGTATTTTTTGAATATCTTGGCCTCTACTTCTTTTACCAAACCTCTGGTAATAGATATGTTCTTTCTTACTTTGCATGAGCCACCACATGATTTCTATATTGATACCACAATTAATTTAAATCTGGTCACGGATTTTAGAAATAATCAAAATTGTTTGCAAGATGAATTCCGTTATTCTCCAGACGTAAATAAAACCAGTTCTGTAAAACTCTTAGGAAGAGTGTTTGAAAATACCTATTCTGTTTCTCAACCAACAAAATTGCTTACAGAATTATATTTCAACAGAGAATTTGGGATCGTTGGATTTAAGGATATAAAAGGAGTCTTATGGAGATTTGAAAGGTTTGAATGAAAAGGAATGATTGGAAATCAATCCAGGTTTTTAGAAGGAGGTATGAGTTATTAGGTTTCTATTAATTTTCTTTTAAGACCATTCATTATAAAAATAAAATAAATAAAAAATATTAACTCTGTGCACAATCTTTGAACTCCATTCTAATCCGCGCCATCCACGATCTCTATCTTCTTCGAATTAAAAGTATTCATCGTATTCTTCATTCCTGCAAAACAAAAACTCAAAGCCGCATCACCTGCAAGTTTTATTATTTGTGGCAGCCATTTATTTTCTTGTGCATTCCATTTTCCTAAAACATAATCCACTTGTTGTCCCTTTCCAAAATGATTTCCAATACCAATGCGCAAACGGGCATAGGCATTCGTGGACAGTTGTTCCTGAATGTCTTTTAGTCCGTTATGCCCACCATCCGCACCGGAAGCACGAATTCGTATTGAACCAAAATCAAGATTCAAGTCGTCTAATATGACCAGTAAATTTTCAACCGGAATGTTTTCTTTATCCAACCAGTATTTCACTGCCTTGCCACTCAGATTCATGTATGTGGTTGGTTTGATGATGATCAATTTTTTCCCTTTGTAACTTGCTTCTGTCCGATGTGCCAAAGTCATAGACTTAAACGAAGCAGACAAGCGAGCGGCCAATTCATCTGCAACCTCAAATCCAATATTGTGGCGCGTACCGAAATAGTCTTTATCCATGTTGCCGAGACAGGCGAGGAGGAATTTCATTTAGTTGTTAGTTGTTAGTTGTTAGAAAAACTCGAAACTTATTACTGTTCATGGATGTAAGGACAGGTTAAATTAGAATTATTAATTAACCGCTTTTACTTTTTTTCTTTTATGCTTAACCGCTTGACTATTTATCCGTTTGACTGTTTAACTGCTTGACCGTTTGACTGACGATTCATTATATTCATGCTGCAAAATTAGAAATCATCCTGATACTTTGAATTCCTGATGTAATTGTTTCAATTTTGTTCCAGCATTTCAATTTTGAAAATCAAAGAACTTATACTAATCCTGCGCAAGTTGCGAATAAGACCACTAATGAATGCGACATTGGTTCTATGCTCTTATTATTTATCAAGAATCTTTAACAAACCGATTTCCTGGGGTCTTCCGATTTGCTTATCTATAGAACCCACTACAGCTTGTAACTTGAGGTGTCCGGAATGTCCGTCCGGACTGCGATCATTCACTCGCCAAACAGGTAATTTAAAATTAAATCAATTCAAAAAATGGCTGGAACCAGTGAAGGATACGATTTGGTCAATCAACTTCTACTTTCAGGGTGAACCCTACATCCATCCACAAATTCATGAAGCCATCGAATATGCAAGCCGTGCGGGTATATACACGATGACTTCGACCAATGGTCATTTTCTGGATGAAGAACAAGCAGAGCACATTGTACACTCCCGTTTGGATCGTCTAATCATTTCAATTGATGGGACCACTCAGCAAACCTATGAATCATACCGGATTGGAGGGGACTTGAAAAAAGTATTGGAAGGTGCGCAAAACATTACTGCAGCTCGTAAAAAACTAAAAAGCAAAACGCCATATCTCATTTTCCAGTTTTTGGTTGTCAAACACAACGAACATCAAATCGCTGATCTATATCAAATCGCAAACGAATACGGAATTGATGAAGTAAAACTCAAAACGGCACAGATATACAATTATCATGAGGGATCAGCATTAATTCCTGAACAGGAAATTTATTCCCGCTACAAAAAAACAGAACATGGAAACTATGTAATAAAAAACAAACTGAATAATCATTGTTGGAAACTATGGCATTCTCCTGTAATTACCTGGGATGGAAAAGTGGTCCCCTGTTGTTTTGATAAAGATGCCCATCATGTACTTGGTGAACTGGAAGCACATGATCTGCAATCAGTCTGGAGGAATTCCAATTATGCAATGTTCCGCAAACAAATGCTGCAATCCCGAAAGTCCATTGATATCTGTACCAATTGCACGGAAGGAACCAAAGTCTGGGTTTGAATTTCCCGTTCCAACCCGGAGCTCAATTTGATAGATAAACTGTAAACTATAGGTCAATCTTTCTGACATTTTCAGGTCTGATGGCTCCTCCTTGGAGTTCCCGAACTTAATCCCCTGACAATGAATTGTTTGATTTTTTAGAATCCGGACAGAATTCCAAAAGCACTGGAAGAAAAAACTTAATACATAACTGGCAATATTTCAGCTTGATATGAATATAAAAAAATTAATTCTTTGATTCTTAGTCAATTATAGCGAGAATAGTTGTACAATCTTCTGAAAGTTCCGATCTTTGTAAGCTACTTGGATACAGGACTGGTACGCATCTCAATTTTTTAATATACCCGTGAATCTCATGAAGAATTGAAGTTTTCACTTTGATCTTTCAAATTTATGGACTTGAATTGAAAGCGATTTTCCCCGGATACCGATATAAAAGCAAGATAAATCTTAGGTATGCAACAAAGCACATTTTATAAAGTAATCATACAGGGCAGATTTGAATTTGGCAATGAGAAATCATTTACCAAAGTCTTGCAACTCTACAACCAAAGATCAGAAACCCTTTACAAAAAAGAAATACTATTTAAAATTCCGGAAGACATTTTTAAACCTGACGAGTACAGTTTGCATATCGGCAGATTTATCGGCAACTCCTCAGAGAAAGTTTGGAAAAACACTATAAGTCTCATCGAATACTGTGCACAATTTTCCCTTTCAGGAAGCATCAATGCCTGGATGACGGACAATGGTAAAATACTTCATCATTTTCACCTGGAACCCCTTGCAGAAAAATCATCTGTGATGTTATACCAGGAAGGTAAGAAGATGGCCGAGCAATCTGGAAAAGAAAAAGAAGCAATACAACTGCTGACCGAAGCTATCGAGAAATATGATCGCCATTCGCAGGCTTACGAAAAAAGAGGATACATCAATTTCCATCTTAAAAATTATGATGATGCGATTTATGATTTTAAAAAGAGCATCAGTTTCGATTATATGAATGCCTCTTCTCATTATGGTCTTGCGAGAGCACTCATGATTAAAAAAGATCTTGAAGGAGCAATTGCCTCTCTCGATGAAGCGACAAAACAATCGATTGCACTACAACCATTGTATTGGGCTTCAAGACGCGTAAAAGGAAATTGCCATCTCGAACTTAAACAATTCGAAAAAGCCGCATTTGAATACAAATTATTTACCACGCGCAACTTCGCGGCAGATGATCCAAATGTTAAACATCTGTCTAAAACCTGGTTTAATTACGGCCGTGCACTTTTTGCATTAGGACAATTGGATCCTGCACTGGAAGCATTTGATAAAAGTCTGGGCACTTTGGAAGTTGAAAAAGAAAATAACCAGGCTGAAATTTTTATGCACCGGGGCATGGCGCGTAAAGCAGCGGGAAAAGCAGATTACATACTGGACCTGAAAAAAGCTGCAGAACTGGGTCTTGATTCAGCAAACTCTTTATTGGCAGAGATTGCCTGATCTCCATAATTACCTTGCATTCATTGTCGTTTTAGGAAAAAATATATGCGCTTCATTTATTTTTTTCTGCTCTTTTTGATATCACAATGCACTTTGTCATCACAAGCTGTGATTACAAAAAATACCGCTCCAAAATCCGCATTGAAATTATATCAAAAAGGAGTTGATGCATATAAAATTGATCAATACCAATCCGCCATCAACTATTTTGAAAAGGCTATTCATAAAGCTCCAAATTTTATTGATGCGGAATTGCAATGGGCCTCGGTTTGTTTTGATATGAAAGATTATGCTTGTGCAGAACGTCATTTTCAATCTGTATTAAAACTAGATACCAATTATAATATCAAAGTCTATTATACACTGGCACTTACACAGTATCAATTGGATCATTTTAAGAATGCTAAAGAACATGTAATCTACTTCTTGAACAAAGAACAAAACAATCAAGATCTTATTTACAAAGCAACACTTTTACTGAAGTACTGCACATTTGCTGATTCGGCAACGACTCATCCCACTGCTGTCAACCCTACATTTTTAAATGCGCTGAATTCTGAATTTTCAGAATACTTGCCCAGCATCACTGCAGATGGAAAAACAGCAGTCTTCACAAGAAGAAGCGTTCGCAAAGATGAAGATTTGTACATTTCCCATTATCAAGATTCGCTTTGGTCAGAACCTATGCCAATCAAAGAATTGAATCAACCTATGATTTATGAAGGGTCTCCAGCTCTTTCACCTGATGGTACCATGCTCATTTTTACTATATGCTACGGCAAATTCACATATGGAGGCTGTGATTTATTCATCTCTGAATTTAAAAACGATCAATGGGGTGAACCGCACAATATGGGTGATAAAATAAATTCGCCTGCATATGAATCCAATGCGTGTTTTGCAGAAAACGGAAATGCCATATATTTTACAAGCAACCGCAAAGGAACCATTGGGGGTTACGATATCTGGGTTAGCAGGAGAAAAAAAGATCGTTCCTGGTCCATTCCAAAGAATCTTGGTTCAACGATTAATACACCCGGAGATGAAGTGTGTCCCTTTGTTCATCCCAATGGCAGCACGCTTTATTTTTCTTCAGATTATTTCCCTGGAATGGGTGGAAGAGATATTTTTTATTCGATAGCTGACGAAAAGGGCAATTGGCAGACACCTGTAAATTTGGGTTATCCAATCAATTCGAAAGGAGATGAATCTTCCTTTGTCGTATTTCCCGATGGAAAAACTGCATGGATGGCCAGTGATAAAAAATATTTTCAATCCAATACAGCATCGCAGCATGCAAACCTGGATTTGTATGAAATGACATTACCACAATCCCTGAGCATCAAATCTTCAACTTACGTCGAAATTGAAGTGACTGACAAGTCAACCGGGAAACCCATTCCTGCTTCGGTATCTGTTTTTGATTTAAGCAACAACAAGAGTTTCTACAATAATGCCATCAATGGAACCGGGAAATTACTTATCGCTTTGCCAACAGGGGCAAATTATGGATTGCATATCTATCATAAGGATTACATCTTCATACCGGATCAATTTAATTGTATCGAAGAAAAAAAACAATATGATCCGATGATCATTCATAAAAAACTGGAACGCATTTCTAATACCGGATCAACGATTACTTTGAAAAATATTTTTTTTGAAACCGGATCAGCCGTATTAAAATCGGAAAGCAAATTTGAATTAAACGCATTGGCTCAATTTTTAAAAGACAATAACAATATCAAAATTAAAATTATAGGTCATACAGATGATATAGGAACTGAATCGGACAATCAGATCTTATCTGAAAAAAGAGCAGCAGTAGTAATTAATTATTTGAAGCAACAAGGCATAGCAGTAGAAAGATTAATTTCAGAAGGCAAAGGAGAAACTTCTCCGATAGATGATAATGCAACAGAAAAAGGAAGACAAAACAATCGAAGAATTGAATTTACCATATTATAGGTTAAAAGAAACTAATAAAATAATTTAAATCTATTTTCTATTGATGAAAAAGTTTATTTCTATTGCCACTTGCCTCTTTTCCTCCCTTTAGCCTATAGCCTAATGCCAACAGCCTCCTTCAAAAAACCAAAAATCGTAGAAGTCGAAATCACAGGCCTTGCCCATAAAGGTGCTGCAGTGGGAAGAACGGATGATGGTATTGTTGTTTTTGTCAATGAAGCAGTACCCGGTGATCGCGTACGGGTTACCTTAACGAGAAAGAGAAAAGGGGTTTGGTTTGCACATACTGAAGCAATCATTCGATTATCCGCGCAACGAAAGCAAGCCGTATGCCAGCACTTTGGAATCTGCGGAGGTTGCAGTTGGCAGAATCTGGAATATGCTGAACAATTAAATCAAAAAGAAAAATTAGTCAGGGATGCCTTGATTCGCATTGGAAAAGTAGCAGATGTCTTAATTGAAAAAATTCTGCCTGCAGCAAGAACTGAATACTACCGGAATAAACTGGAATACACATTTTCCAACAACCGGTGGCTGACCAAAGAGGAAATTGACCGCGTACAGAAACCTGAAGATTTATTGGCCTTGGGATTTCACCGTCCCGGAATTTTTTATAAAATCGTGGACATTGAAAAATGTCATTTGCAAATTGACAGTTCCAATCAAATCCGGAATTTTATCAAAAATTTTGCGATCCAGGAAAAACTCGAATTCTACGATATTAGAAATCAAAAAGGCTTCCTGAGAAACCTGATCATCAAAAGCAACAGCCGGAATCAGATCATGTGCATACTTGTATTCGGATATGAAGATGAAGCGAACATTTCAAAACTGGTCCGTGAATTGATTTCAAATTTTAAAGAAATCATTTCTATCTATTCGGTTATTAACTCAAAAAAGAATGACAGCTATTTCGATCTGAGTTTTCACAAATTGTTTGGGGAAGACTATCTTACCGAACAACTGGATCATGCAAAATTTTTAATTGGACCAAAATCTTTTTTTCAGACCAATCCGGAACAAGCGGCTGCCTTGTATCAATTGGTTGCGGACTATGCAGACCTTAAAGGAAGTGAAATCGTCTTTGATTGGTATTGCGGAGTTGGAAGTATCGGAATTTATCTCGCAAAAAATGCAGCTAAAGTGATCGGTGTGGAAGAAATAGCAGAAGCTATTGAAGACGCAAAACTGAATGCCAAAGAAAATGCTCTGGACAATTGCCATTTCTTTGTCACCGATGCAAAAGATGCAGACATTAACGGACTGACACAACAATTTGGATTTCCAGATTTGCTTGTCGTCGATCCGCCCCGCGCCGGCGTCCATCCGAATGTCATCGAACAAATCATTCAACTGCATCCACCAAAATTAATTTATGTAAGTTGCAATCCCGCTACTCAGGCAAGGGACATTCAATTGCTGAGTACTCATTACAAAGTTGAAAAAATAAAACCGGTGGATATGTTTCCGCACACCAACCATGTGGAATCGGTGGCTTTGTTGACTTTGATTGATGGGAATAGGCTGTAGGCTAAAACAACTTAACTAATAATATTATATTCAATAAAAATTGATCATTATAAGAAAAAATAATTCGTACCCCAATGTATCGGGGCATAATTCGCGATATTAATTTAAATCCTCCTACAGCCTATAGCCTACAGCCTAAAGCCTTCCTCCCTATCTTTGCCCCAATGAATGTTCCATTTGAAAAATATCTGCAACTCGAAGATGATCTGCGTCGCTACCGCAAAGCATTGAACCAGGCTTTGGATATCATGCTGGACCAGGAAATCAGCAATTACCCGATTTTTCTTTTACATCAGCAGGAGCTCGCGATGGGGGTTATTGTGATTGAAGCCGGAGAAGATACAGGTCTCTGGTCAGTGAATGCATCGAGTCTTGAAGAGTTTGCATTAAAGGGCTTGATTGAACCTGAAAAAATTGCCGATTTTCAAAAAGTATACAAAGAACATCCGGATAATTTTTGTTTGTTCGTCTTATCTGAATTGGGTGCACAGTTTATATTTTATCCCCGAGCCGATCATCTCTATACTGAATATGGAAATCTCAATTGATCTGAAACTCATGCGGGAAATCGTCTTCAAAGATGAAGCGCTCTTAAAAGAAATGCTGGGAGAATGGATTGAGGATTCTGATAAAAAGTTAGCCGAGATCAGAGAACGGATAGAGGCGGATAATAATACTGGGGTGTTCAATAAAATCCATGAATTGAAAACCAATTTTTCAATGATTCATTGTTATGCAGGGATTCAGTGTTGTGAACATTTGTTAGAATGGATGGAAAAGCAAAATCGTATTGAAGATTCTGACATCCATGAATTGTATGAAATAGTTCAAACAGTCAACAGTCAGATTAATAGCATTGTTAAATAACTTGATTTTCAAAATAAATTAAAACCATGAAAGGCATCATTCTCGCCGGAGGTCAGGGCACGCGTTTATATCCGATTACCTTAGCCATGAGTAAACAACTCATGCCCGTGTATGACAAACCGATGATTTATTATCCGCTGTCCACCTTAATGCTTGCCGGCATTCGGGATGTGTTGATCATTTCTACTCCACATGATCTGCCTCAATTCAAAAATTTATTGAAAGACGGAAGCTCGCTGGGAATAAAAATTTCATACAAGGAACAATTGGTCCCCAATGGATTGGCACAGGCATTTGTGCTGGGAAAAGAATTCATAGGCAATGATTCCGTTTGTTTGATTCTTGGTGATAATATTTTTTATGGACACAAGTTTCCGGATTTATTGAGAGAAAGCAACAATCCGGATGGCGGAATCATATTCGCATATCCGGTATCTGATCCTGAACGCTATGGCGTCGTTGAATTTGATGAGAATCTGAATGCCATTTCTATCGAAGAAAAACCCAGCGCTCCAAAATCAACGTATGCAGTTCCCGGAATTTACTTCTATGATAAATCAGTAATTGAAATCGCTGAAAATTTAAAACCTTCCGCACGTGGAGAATACGAAATCACCGATGTCAACAGAGAATACCTTAAAAGAAAAAAATTAAAAGTCGGAGTCTTGGGCCGTGGTGTTGCCTGGCTCGATACCGGTACAACAGAATCACTAATGCAAGCATCCCAATTCATACAGGTCATCGAACAACGACAAGGATTAAAAATCGGTTGCATCGAAGAAGTGGCCTACCTAATGGATTTCATCACCATCGATCAATTAAAACAGCATGCAGAAGCACTCAAGAAAAGTTTGTATGGAGAATACCTGATGAAGTTGGTGAAGATGGCGGGACATGGTGACGTTTAGTTTAATAAAATTTATTATCTACTATTTTTAAAGAAATAATTCTTTAAAACTCCTCTATTCAATCGAATACCAAATTTTTTTAAACGGGTCTATTATCCGTATTGCCAATTGTGTAACCGCAAAGACGCAAAGCTTACGAAAAGAACGCAAAGTTAATATGAAGAAGATCAAAAGCATTCTTAGCGAACTTTGCGATATTTCTTAGCGTCTTTGCGGTTTCAATAATTCTCTATAGCAGGGAGTTTTTATCTGTTTATATTATTAAATTCATGCTAATTTTGAAAATTATAATGTTTTCTAATATTTTACATTCTTTCTGAGTAATATGGTCAACATGAAACTATCCAACTTTTCTGTACCCGTCCTGCGCGATGCATTTATTGCTGCCTTTTCGCGATTTCCTGTAGCATTGATTTCATCATTTGCATTCGGACTGATCGCCATCTATCTCGTTGAATACAACAAAGAATCCACCGAACTCCATAGAATCTTATTCAGCCTGGGTATTGGCCTTCCCTGGATGACTGGACTTCATCTTTTCGCGGAAAATTATTTGAAATCATTTTCCCAAAAATTAATCCTCTTCTCAACAGGCATTTTGTTCCTTGCGCTTATCTACTTTTTCATTGCACCTGATTTTGATTCCACCAGATTGGAAAGACCGGTTAGGTTTCTTTCCTTTTTTCTGATTTCGCACTTGTTGATTTCCCTGGCTGCCTTTATGAAATCCGGCAACATCAACCGGTTCTGGGAATTCAATAAGGATGCTTTGATCATTTGGATTGTTGGCGCTTTGTATGCACAACTCATTTATTTGGGATTGATTGCCGCATTGTTTGCCATTGATAATTTATTTGATGCTCACATTGGATATGAATTATACCTGGATCTATTTATCATTATATCAGCGGGCTTTCATCCAGTATATGTTCTTTCCAATTTACCAAAAACAGATGAAACAGAACCCATTAAAGTTTCATACACCAAAGTCATCCGATTAATTTGTTTTTACATTCTCATTCCATTGACCATACTTTATTTCCTGATTCTGTATGCTTATGGTTTTAAAATTGTTTCTACCTGGGAACTTCCTCATGGCTGGGTATCTTCATTAGTTCTAGGTTTCTCCGGAATTGGAATGATTACTTATCTTTTAAACTACCGGCTTCCCCATCTCGAGGACAATCAATTGTCTTTCCTGTTTAAAAAATATTTTTTCTACATTCTTACCCCTTTGGTCATTCTGCTTTTTGTGGCGATCAACCGAAGACTTTCTGATTATGGATTTACTCCTCCAAGGTATTTTGTATTGATCACCGGTGTATGGTTGTTTTTATCATGCATTTATTTTATCCTTTCAAAAACGGACAACATCAAACTCATTCCATTCAGCCTCATTTTGTTTTTACTCTTTGGTACCATGAGTCCCTTTGATGCATTTCGTACCAGTTCTTCCAGTCAATACAACCGGCTGGTCAGTATGCTGGAAGATAAACAGCTCCTTGAAAATGGGAAAATAAAAAGCAGCCTGTCTTCATTGAACTACTATCAAAAAGATTCAATTAAAAATATCATTTATGCGCTGGATGAATTGGGAGATTTGAACAAAGTGAACGGACTTTTGACAGAAGCCATTCCTTTCGATACGATCACTTATTATGATTCTCGTGAATTTTTATTTGAAAAACTCGGACTCTCCCAAGCATCAGCAATTAAAAACAATACGGAGACCATTTATCTTTCTTCTTCAGAAAAAAAGAATTATACCATTACGGGTTACGATTGGTTATATGAATTCAATTTGAACACCGGGGCAACGGATGGCAATGTCAGTTTAATTGAACAAAATGGAATGTTCCTCATCTTGTCAGGTGAAACTAAAGATACTATTTCTCTAAATCAAGTCCTTAATACCATCAACGAGAAATATCAAAAATCAGGACCGGAGAATATTTTTGTTGCTCCTTTGGATGTCTCAACACCAGCTTATAGACATAGCTTGTTCATAAAAAATATGAATTATACAAAATATGAAACACAGCTGAGCATAGAATATCTAAATGGTGTGCTTCTAACGGGAAAGAGATAAGAAGTTGTAAGATATAATCTTGCAAAAACTATTGTTCTTAAAGCAGCTAATAATTCGTCTTTAGTAATTCCTGCCCGTCCGGTCAGGCGGGTGTAATTGAATTAATATGCTCTCACGTCATTGTGCTGCATGAAATTGATAAAGGCTGTATTCACTACTTTTACACCGCCAGGTGTCGGATAATTACCTGAAAAATACCAATCCCCGGTATGATTCGGACAAGATCTGTGCAAACCTTCAAGAGTCTGAAAGATGATTTCAACTTCCACATTGTATTCGACCGGCGTTAGCATCTGACCAATTTTTCTAGAGATGTCTTCGTAGGAAAAACAATCGTATAAATCCGCCAGATAATTTTTCATTTTGTTGGATGGCAGATGTTGCTGAGCCAGGCATTTTTCAAGAGTCTCTTCCAGCAAGTCTTCTTTATTGTGATCGTGAAGCAATTCCACCATGGCTCTGAATGCTATAAATTTACTGAGTTGAGACATGTCGATGCCATAACAATCCGGATAACGAATCTTCAGTCGAAGGGAATCCGCCGGCCGGCCGGACTGTTGATATAGTGTCGTCCATTCCATTCACGTAAGGAGAACACACGGTGACCCTGCAAACGCAAACAACCCTGCGCAATCTCGCCGCCGCTGGCGCGCT
>JBGAWX010000067.1:0-13700 GCA_044227375.1 Saprospiraceae bacterium | reverse complement strand
AACTGGCAATATTCCTGTTTGGATTTTAATTCGTGAATCCGTTCTGCAATAATTTCTCCTTGAGAATTATAAATCCTTACCAGGCATTGTGGAGTAAAATCCAAATGTTCCCATCGTTTGAATTCGATATCGATATAAATTTGATCATTCCGGATTTCCAGATCCCTGGTTAAAATCAATTCTTCAGAACCCAATTGGAATTTTTCTCTTTTTATCTTTTGGTCCAGTATCTTGTAATGGAAAAAATCAAAATAATAGGATTCCGGCATGAGCTTATTCAATGTACTTGCATTCAGACTGGCTGCTCGGAAGCTCTGTAGTTTTTTGTAGATTTTTTTCCAATTGATAATGTCGTAGTATTCCTTGATTTCGAGTTTATCATCGATTTTATAGAGCGTGTTGTCATCAGAAATAAAGTACCCTTTATATAAAAAATCATTCACCTGCCTGTTGTCATTCATGATTGGAATGATATTCTCATTTTCGTATTCTGTTGCAAATGAAAGTACTTTTCCTAAAGCCGTGCTTACTGCGGGCACTTTAAATTGATGTGTATTGTGTAGATAACTTAACAAGGTTTCGAAGACATCCAGGTGGCTTGACAGGCCATGAAATGTTTCATGTTTTTTTAGCAGTGGGGAATAGATGATTAGAGGGACGTGATATTTTTTTAGATTACTCGCGACCGGAATTTCTGTCATGGGATGATCACCGGTGATGATGAAAATGGTATTCTGATATTCGGGGCGGGTTCTGTATTTTTCAAAATGCTCTTTATCTTCCTGTGAGTTTAAGGATTCTATTTCTTTGTCCAACTTCTGATGATAATGCTGCGGGTGTTTCAAATGAAATGGTGCATGTGCGGTGCCGGTAAATATAATGTCCAATCGATGCTCTCTGCGCAGGGAATCGTTGGTTATGAAATATTGCTGGTAGAGATCCATATCATTATACCCCCAAAAATGATTGTCGTCACCTACGAATACTTTTTCAAGTTTTCGGTGATAAGTATTCATATCGACAATCTGATCGATGTTGTTGAATTTATAAAAGGGTTCCATCCCGTGAAACCAGGCTCCCTGGCCGTAATAGAAGCTGGTGAAATAATTATTTTCCTTTAAAATATTCACAAGGCTGAAATGATAGGGATATTGATCGAGCAGTGCAAATCCGATATTGCCAAAAGGCAAGGATCCTAATATGCTCGGTGTTGCAGCAAATGACCGTTCTCCATTTGTAAAGAAGCGATCCCAGTACAAACTGTGTTGTGATAAACTATCGAGAAATGGCATAAAATGAATGCCTTTAATGGGATGAACAAACTCATCAGACAATCCTTCGCCAATGATGATGACCAGATTTGGTGCTTGAGTTTGAGAATTTAAAAAGGGAGATAATTTATCCTGCGGTTCAAAGTGATGCAGAAACGGGAATTCAGGATCGATGTATTTTCTATCCGCATAGTCCCCCTGATAATGCATGGATAATTTGTGCATATCTGGTCCCATAATTTTTTGATACCAGTCTTTCAGAATGCTTACATAAATAAAAGTTGACTTGTTGATGGATAGATTTGAAGAAACCGGAAGTTTTACGAAAAAATAAAGTGAAACAAAAATAGAACTGATGATAAAATAGGAATAGACTATGGGTTTCTTCCATTGTGAATTGAATTGTTTTTTTTCGACAACCATCACGATGATCAAATAGCCGAGGAGCACAAAAGTGTATTTCAAAAATGGAATCAGGAAAATATTGAATCCTGCAGTGTTTAATGAAAATGCCATTTCTTCCGGACGATGTTTGAACACAAAAATATCGAGAGGTCTTAGTTGGTAAAAAAAGTATTCTGAAATGGTGATGTGAAGAAATACAAAAAGACCAATAAGAAACCAGCTCAATATTTTACTATAATAAGGCCATTTCAAATGCAGGAAATGGTAAATGGGGAACAAAAGCAACATGACCAGGCCAAGCGCAAAAACATCTCTAGTCAGACCAAATAATTCAGAAACAAAAAGATGTTTAGGATTGAATTTTAGATATACATGGAGGGTTTCGATGGCCCTTAAAATAAAATCCATAGTCAATGCCACTAAATAATATTTTATGTATTGACTGTGTATTTTAGAAATAAAATTCATTTCGCTCAGGCCTTTCAATATAATTTAATAACTCACTACAGCTAATATTAATTTTAAAAAAACAAGCATTCCATGACTTCAGCACGAATGCCGGACGGACAGCGCAAATCACGCGATTTGTTATACTTTAAATTCGATAACTCCATTTTCCCAACCTGCAATAAACTTGGTGTCATACTTTCTGTAAAAAGCTTTTGCAGTTTCATTCCAGTCTAAGACCTGCCATTTCACTTTTTTAGCTCCCTGTTTTTTTGCTTCGTCCAAAAATCGATCGAACAACAAAGATCCAATACCGTACCTTCTGTATGGTGATCTCACGATGAAATCTTCAAGGTACATTGTTTTGCCTCCCCAGGTTGAGAAGTATGGAAAAAACAAGGTCATGCCTAAAATGCCTTCCTCTGCATGATCGGCAAGGATTACCTGGAATAAATTTGATTTTATTCCATCTTCGTAATCTACCGGTTTAGTTTTTATTTCTTCTTCTGCTTTTTCAAAAATAGCCAGTTCTCTGACCAGTTCGAGAATTGATGTTGAATCTTCTGGTTTCGCAAAACGCAGCACAATGGAATCCAAATTCATAATTTTATTTAAGTTAAACCAACACTTTAATTCATGTAAAAATATAAATTTTAAAGTGATGTCTGAATGAATCTCCAGGAATGGATCCCCTATTAAATGCGAATTCTTAGAAAATTGGATACAAATGGAAAATGAAAACCAGAATTAAGATGTCCGTGAATTTTATTTTTGCATTATGTCAAACAATACTTCACAACATATTTTGAGTGTCTCAGCGAATCTTCTCGGATTTTGTCTCTTCGTAATCACTTCATTAAAAGTGGGCAATTGGACTGAAACGCACTTTATCGATGAGTTTACATCGGTGATTGCAATCATTTTGACCGTTTCCTGCATTTTTTCATTTATTTCTATACGAACCAAAGATCCACTGCGGGAAACCCTTTGTGAGACCATTGCTGACTATTTTTTCTTAATTGCTCTAATAGGCATTTTGCTTGTGATCATTTTCATCACCCTGAATTTGATAAAATAGCATATCAAAACACTGACATCAAAGTAATTTACAAAGCCGCTTCAATGGCCGGGATGAATGGAAAGAAGTAATTTTTTAATAGCAGTCTAATTAAGTAAAGTAAGCTGCTTAACATGACAGCCTGTCAAAGCAAACCAAAAGCATCTTTTTTGATTCTCAATGAGATATGATGTTAACATCCTTCAAAAACATCGAATAAATATGCAGAATGATTTTGTAGAATCTTCAAAGAGTTCTATTTTTGCGTCTCTTTATTGGAGAGTTATGCCATAAGGTGTTGACAATCTGATATATATAAATTTTTAAAAAATTAGTCAAAACGCATTTATGCCTACTATTAACCAATTGATTCGCAAAGGCAGGGAAAAAGTGGTCTACAAAAGCAAATCCCGCGCGCTTCAATCCAATCCTCAGAAGAGGGGTGTATGTACGAGAGTGTATACTACGACTCCTAAGAAGCCAAACTCCGCGCTTCGGAAAGTAGCGAAAGTACGTTTGACCAACGGCATAGAGGTGATCTGCTATATTCCGGGTGAAGGACACAATCTTCAGGAGCACTCTATAGTGCTGGTACGTGGAGGTAGGGTTAAAGACCTTCCTGGAGTAAGGTATACCATAGTAAGAGGAGCCCTCGATACTGCGGGTGTAAACAACCGCAAGAAGAGCCGCTCAAAGTATGGTTCAAAAAGACCGAAGAAATAGTATTCAATTTTTTAGCATAGTTTCATGAGAAAGAGTAAACCAAAAAAGCGCATTATCGAACCGGATCCAAGATTCGGAGACCAGCTGGTTACACAGTTTATCAACAACATGTTCTGGGGCGGTAAGAAGAGTGTTGCCTATAACATCTTTTATGAGGCAATGGACATGGTTGA
This sequence comes from Saprospiraceae bacterium, assembly GCA_044227375.1. GTDB lineage: Bacteria > Bacteroidota > Bacteroidia > Chitinophagales > Saprospiraceae > Vicinibacter. The sequence continues at coordinate 9,624 of JBGAWX010000067.1, read as the reverse complement.
AACCAAGATGAGTGAAAATCCTCATGAGGTTTGGAAAAGAGCCATCAATAATGTGATGCCACATATTGAGGTAAAACCAAAACGAATCGGTGGAGCTACTTTCCAGATTCCTCAGGAAATGAGACCTGCAAGAAAAATTTCTACCGCTATAAAATGGCTGATTAAATATTCTAGAGCCCGCGCAGGAAAGGGAATGGCAGATAAACTCGCCAACGAAGTCATTTCAGCAAGTAAAAACGAAGGTGCCGCAGTGAAGAAAAGAGAAGATACGCATAAGATGGCAGAATCCAACAGAGCATTCGCACATTTTAAATCATAAGAACATAGAGAAATCAGCGTAATGGCAAAAGATCTTAAATATCTCAGGAATATCGGAATCGCAGCACACATCGATGCGGGAAAGACCACTATGACTGAACGCATACTATATTATACAGGCGTGAGTCATAAGATGGGCGAAGTTCATGATGGTGCGGCTACTATGGACTGGATGGCCCAGGAGCAGGAACGAGGGATCACCATTACATCGGCTGCTACCCAAACTACATGGAGTTGGAAAAATTCACCATATACGGTCAATATTATAGATACTCCCGGTCACGTGGACTTCACGGTGGAAGTAAACAGATCATTACGTGTACTTGATGGTTTGGTTTTTTTATTTAGTGCTGTTGATGGTGTTGAACCCCAAAGTGAAACGAATTGGAGATTAGCAGACAACTATAATGTACCCCGTCTTGGATTTGTAAATAAAATGGACAGACAAGGTGCCGACTTTTTTAATGTGGTCAACCAGGTGAAAACCATGTTGGGTTCAAAAGCTGTTCCGCTTCAGGTACCCATCGGAAATGAAGAACATTTTAAAGGAGTTGTAGATCTCATTACAAATAAAGCAATCATCTGGGATGAAGAATCTAGAGGAATGACTTATAAAGAAATTCCGATTCCCGATGATATCAAAGATCAGGTACATGAATGTCGTCAGGAATTGATTGAATCGATTGCAGAATACGATGACGATCTGATGATGAAGTTTTTTGATAATCCTGAAAGCATCACAGAACAAGAAATGATTGCGGCAATCAGGGCAGCAGTTTGTGACATGAAGTTTGTCCCAATGTTGTGCGGTTCTGCATTTAAGAATAAAGGAGTACAGGCAGCACTTGATGCAGTTTGTGCATTCTTACCTTCTCCATTGGATATGGAAGGTGTGAAAGGAACGAATCCAAAAACGGATGAGGAGCAATTCCGCAAACCTTCAGTGGATGAACCCTTTGCTGCACTTGCATTCAAAGTGGCTACCGATCCTTTCGTTGGTCGTCTGGTATTTATGAGAGTGTATTCCGGTAAATTAAGTGCCGGTTCTTATGTATTGAAAGTAAGATCTGAGAAAGATAGAATAAGCATGGAGAAAGAAAGAATATCCAGAATATTTCTCATGCACGCCAATGACCGTAAAGCAATTGAACTCGTTGAAGCGGGTGATATCGCAGCAGCAGTTGGTTTTAAAGATATAAAAACGGGAGATACACTGTGTGATGAAAATCATCCGATCCTCCTCGAGGCCATGAACTTTCCCGAACCGGTTATTTCAATTGCCATCGAACCTAAAACTGAAAAAGATCAAGATAAACTTGGAATGTCGCTTGCAAAGCTTGCTGAAGAAGATCCGACATTCAGAGTATTTACTGATGAAAATACCGGTCAAACCATCATCAGCGGAATGGGTGAACTTCACCTTGAAATTATCGTGGACAGATTGCGTCGTGAATTTGGAGTGGAATGCAATCAAGGTGCACCTCAGGTGAACTACAAAGAAACACTTACAAAAACTGTAAAGCACCGCGAACGTTTGAAAAAACAAACGGGTGGTTCGGGTTTATTTGCGGATATGGAATTCGAGATTGGTCCTGCAGATGAAGAGTTTTTAGCTTCAGATGAATATAAAAATGGAAAGACACGCATGCAGTTTGTATGGGATGTCTTTGGTGGTGCAATTGATAAAGCGTATATCCAACCGATCACAAAAGGATTTGAATCCATGATGAATCAGGGGATATTAGCAGGTTACAATATTGAGAACATGAAAATCCGAGTATACGATGGTTCGATGCACGCAGTGGATTCTAAGCCACAGGCATTCGAATTGTGTGCGAAAGATGGATTCCGTGCAGCAGCAAATAAAACCGGTCCTCAATTGATGGAACCTGTCATGAAACTGGAAGTAATTACTCCTGAAGAATATGTTGGTCCTGTGATTGGAGACTTGAACAGAAGAAGAGGAATGCCAAAAGGACAAGAGCAAAGAATGGGTGGTGCAGTAGCCATTCAGGCCGATGTTCCATTGTCTGAAATGTTTGGGTATGTGACTCAATTGAGAACCATTACATCAGGACGTGCCAGTTCAACAATGGAATTTTCGCATTATGCACCTGTTCCAAAACAAATAGCGGATGAGATTATTGCAAAAGTTAAAGGAACAGTAAAAGTGTAATTGAAGAAGTGTATTATTAAATCGTAATAAAGTAAAAACAAATAAATAGGCATGAATCAAAAAATTCGGATTAAACTTCGGTCTTACGATCACAACCTGGTCGACAAGAGTACGGAGAAGATAGTAAAGACAGTGCGCAATAGTGGCGCAGTTGTCGCTGGTCCGATTCCGCTGCCAACTGAGAAAGAAATATTCACTGTGTTGCGTTCGCCGCACGTGAATAAGAAAGCTCGTGAGCAGTTTCAACTCCGGACTCACAAGCGACTCATCGAGATTTACACACCGAACAACAAAACGGTGGATGCTTTGTCAAAGCTCGAGCTGCCCAGTGGTGTAGACATTCAAGTGAAATTGTCTTAATCCTTTTTGATTCATATTATTTTTTTTTGAAAAATCTACGGAGGTTTCTGTGGATTGATTTTGTAACAATATTAAAAATCACAGATCGTGAATGGAATAATAGGTACTAAGATCGGAATGACCAGCATCTATGCTGCTGATGGAAGATTTATTGCTTGCACTGTTGTGGAAGTTTCTCCTAATATTGTCACCCAGATCAAAACTGAAGATGCAGATGGATATTCCGCATTGCAGTTTTCATATGGTGAAGCAAAAGCAAAAAATGCAAATAAAGCCATCACAGGCCATTTCAAAAATGCCAATACAACACCCAAACGAAAATCAGTTGAATTCAGGGATTGCAGCTTGAATAAGAATCTTGGTGAAGAAGTAGTAGTCACTGATGTATTTGCAGAAGGAGATACTGTGCATGCAAGAGGCATTTCAAAAGGAAAAGGATTCCAGGGTGTCGTAAAAAGACATGGATTTAGTGGTGTTCAGAATGCAACGCATGGACAACACAACCGCCAACGTGCTCCGGGATCAATTGGTGCGTCTTCATATCCTTCAAAAGTTGTAAAAGGTTTGAGAATGGCCGGTCAGACGGGTACTGATAATGTAAAAATCCGCAACCTGAAAATTGCGAAAATACTTCCTGAGAAAAACCTTTTGCTAGTAAAAGGTGCAATTCCGGGACATAAAGGTTCTATTGTAATCATTGAAAAAAATTAGGATCATGAAAGTAGATGTGATAAATATAAACGGATCCAGTACCGGCAGAACCATTGATTTGCCGGATCATATTTTTGGTATCAAACCAAATGAACACGTACTGTATTTAGCAGTCAAGGAATACCTTGCCAATCAAAGACAGGGCACACATGATTCTAAAGAACGCAATGAAGTGTCCCGTTCTACACGCAAAATAAAAAGACAAAAGGGTACAGGTGGTGCACGTGCAGGTTCAATGAAGAACATCATGTTCAAAGGGGGAGGACGTGCATTTGGTCCACATCCTAGAGACTATTCTCAAAAATTGAATAAGAAGGTGAAAGAGTTAGCGCGCAGATCAGCACTTTCTCAAAAGGCGGCAGGTGATGGCATCCTTGTCATTGAGGATATAAACATGAATGTTCCCAAGACCAGCGAGTTTGCTAGCATTTTGAAAAATCTCAAGATGAATGATGTTAAGTCATTGTTTGTTACTCCGGAATACAATGAGAACGTTCATTTGGCAAGCAGGAATATTCCTTCCGCAGCAATGCAAATTGCAAAGGATCTGAGCACCTACGACATTCTGAATTGCAAAAAACTTGTACTTACAGAATCGAGCATTCAAAAAATTACTGAAACATTAGCTTAAACGGTTCGACATGATAAAGCAAATTTTAATCAGACCAATGATCACGGAGAAAGCAGAAAAACTTTCAACGAAAAGAAATCAGTACACATTCCTTGTTGCAAAAGATTGCAATAAGATCGAAGTGTCGAATGCTGTTGAGAAAATGTATAACGTATCAGTAGATTCTGTCAATACCATGATGATGCCGGGTAAACCAAAGGCAAGAAATACCAGAAGCGCAATTCTTAAAGGACAAAAACCTTCTTATAAGAAAGCAGTGGTCACCTTGAAGGCAGGAGATGAGATCAATATTTTTGGAGACGACAAAAACTAAGCAACATGCCAGTTAAAAAATTAAGACCGATTACACCAAGTATGCGATTCAGGGTACAGCTTACCCATGAAGAGATTACTACAAATAAGCCAGAGAAATCTTTGATTGAAAGCAATCATTCATCTGGTGGAAGAAATAATCAGGGACGCATGACCATGAGATACATGGGAGGCGGGCATAAAAAGCAATACCGAAAAATTGACTTCTTCAGAGAAAAAGATGGAGTGCCGGGCAAAGTGGCTTCCATTGAATATGATCCAAACCGTTCTGCACATATTGCTTTGATCAATTATGCTGATGGGGAAAAGAGATACATCATCGCACCTCAGGGTTTAAAAGTTGGAGCAACCATCATGAGCGGAAAAACGGCAACACCGGATATCGGAAATACATTGTTGCTCGGTGATGTGCCTTTGGGTTCTAATATTCATTCAATTGAATTATATCCCGGTCAAGGAGCGTGTCTGGTGAGAAGTGCAGGTACTGCTGCAACCATGATGGGTAAAGAAGACCGTTATGCAATCATCAAAATGCCTTCCGGTGAAATCAGAAGGATTCTTGCAAGTTGCAGAGCTACTATTGGATCTACTTCAAATCCTGATCACAGCCTCGAGACTATTGGAAAAGCTGGACGGAATCGTTGGTTTGGAAGAAGACCTAGAACAAGAGGGGTTGCAATGAATCCTGTAGATCACCCAATGGGTGGTGGTGAAGGTCGCGCATCTGGAGGACATCCAAGATCACGCAATGGTCAATTTGCGAAAGGAGCAAAAACGAGATCCAGAAATAAAAAATCTTCATCTCTGATTATCTCACGTAGAAAAACAACTAATTAATAAAGATCCTTATGGCAAGATCAATTAAAAAAGGACCCTTTGTCCATTACAAGTTGATGGAGAAAATTCAAAAGTCCAAAGAGTCCGGAAAGAAAACAGTGATTAAAACCTGGAGCAGAGCTTCTCTGATCATACCCGATATGGTTGGTGAAACGATCGCTGTGCATAATGGAAAAACTTTTATACCTGTATACGTCACTGAAAATATGGTTGGACATAAACTCGGAGAGTTTTCACCAACAAGAACGTTCAGGGCACATGCAGGAAACAGATAATTTTAAAGAAGTATAAAATATGGAAGCTGTAGCAAAATTGCGCAATTGCCCGATGTCTCCTAGAAAGATGAGACTGGTTGTCGATTTGATAAGAGGCAAAAAGGTAAATGAAGCATTAAATATTTTAAAATTTACGAAGAAAGAAGCTTCGACCTGGTTGGAGAAATTATTGCTTTCTGCAATAAACAACTGGGAACAAAAACATGGAGGTGGTGGAGCGGATTCTGCAGACCTCTTTGTGAAAACAGCATTCGTTGATGGTGGCATGGTTATCAAAAGATTTCAACCGGCGCCACACGGTCGTGCACACAGAATCCGCAAACGCAGAAATCATGTTACATTAATTGTAGCATCGAAGAATGCAGCAGCAGTAACAGAATCCAATAATTAAAAATAAATAAAAACAATTCAATGGGTCAAAAAGCAAATCCGATAGGAAATCGTCTGGGAATTATCAGAGGATGGGAGTCCAATTGGTTTGGAGGCAAAAACTTTGCACAGAAAGTTGTGGAGGATGAAAAAATCCGCAATTACCTGAATGCTCGTATTGCCAAAGGAGGTGTAGCAAGAATTATTATTGAACGAACTTTGAAAAGAATCACGGTATCCATTCAAACTTCAAGACCAGGAATCATCATTGGAAAAGGTGGAACCGAAGTGGATAGCATCAGGGAAGAATTGAAAAAATTGACCAATCAGGATATTCAAATCAATATCATTGAAATCCGCAAACCGGAAATTGACGCAGCAATTGTTGCAGAATCTATTGCTAAACAAATAGAATCCCGCATTAACTACAGGAGAGCGGCTAAGATGGCAATTCAATCCACAATTCGTGCAGGAGCGGAAGGAATTAAAATCAGAATTTCCGGTCGTTTGAATGGTGCGGAGATGGTTCGTTCTGAAGAATACAAAGAAGGTAGAATTCCATTACATACATTCAGAGCAGATATTGATTACTCCATTAAAGAAGCTCAGACAGTTTATGGTAAAATAGGAATCAAGTGCTGGATCTGCAAAGGAGAAGTCTATGTAAAAAGAGACTTGTCTCCACTGGTAGGTTTGGAGAAAAAAGAAACTAAAACCGGAATGGGTTCTGGTTCAAGACGAGGTTCTGACCGGGGAGACGGCAGGAGAGGTGGCGATCGGGAAGACCGTAGAGGTGGAGATCGTGGTGGAGATAAGGGTAAAGACCGCGGGGGAAGAAGGAAATAATTGTCTGAAATATTCGTAATTTTGCGACTCTTTTTTAAAAAATGCCTATATGTTACAACCAAAGCGCTTAAAATACAGAAAGCAGCAGAAAGGAAGAAATAAAGGAATGGCTTATCGTGGTGCAACCATAGCCTTCGGAACTTTTGGTTTGAAAGCCTTGGAATCTGCAAGGATCACCGACCGTCAGATCGAAGCCGCAAGGGTAGCTATGACCAGGCATATGAAACGGGAAGGAAGCGTTTGGATTCGCATATTTCCGGATAAGCCGATTACTTCAAAACCTGCAGAAGTGCGTATGGGAAAAGGTAAAGGAGCATTGGATCATTATGTCGCCGTGGTAAAGCAAGGTGCCATCATGTTTGAAATGGATGGCATTCCTTACAATGTTGCAGTGGAAGCATTTCACCTCGCAGCACAGAAATTACCCATTAAAACAAAAGTGATCGTAAGAAGAGAATTTCAAAATTTAGCAACCGCATAAATATTCATTTTATGGCTTTAAGAAAATACAGCGAAATATCCGGGATGAATTCCGAAACTCTCGAAAGAGATCTCAAGAGTAACATCAGTGATTTGCATCGATTGAAATTGGAACACAAAGTGAAAGGACTTCAAAATCCTGTTCAAATAAAATTTTTACGCAGGGAGATTGCCATGATGAAAACAGAAATGACAAAAAGAACATCAACAAAATCATAAACAGAAACGGATCATGGAAAGAAATCTTCGCAAACAAAAAGTAGGTGTAGTTGCTAGTAATAAAATGGATAAAACCATTACCGTGAAAGTAGAGAGAAGTTTATTGCACAATAAATCCGGTAAGAGAATGAACAAGAGCAAAAAGTATTTTGCTCACGATGATAAAAACGAATGCAACATTGGAGACTTAGTGCGCATCATGGAAACAAGGCCATTGAGTAAAAACAAATGTTGGAGAATGATTGAGATTATTAAAAAAGGTGAATAATATAAAAATAGTACTGCGATGATACAGCAAGAATCAAGGCTCAATGTAGCTGACAATAGTGGAGCAAAAGAAGTCCTTTGTATCCGGGTTTTGGGAGGTACTAAAAGAAGGTATGCTTCTATTGGGGATAAAATTGTGGTGACTGTAAAATCTGCTACTCCGGGAGGTGTGAAAAAGGGAACGGTTTCAAAAGCTGTAATTGTCCGCACAAAGAAAGAGATTCGGAGAAAAGACGGTTCATACATCCGTTTTGATGACAATGCGGTGGTGTTGTTGAGTGCTACGGATGAACCAAGAGGTACCCGTATATTCGGTCCAGTAGCCAGGGAATTGAGAGAGAAAGATTACATGAGGATTGTTTCATTGGCACCGGAAGTATTATAATCCATAAAAGTAAATTGTATTGACCATGAAGTTTAAAATTAAAAAGGGCGATAAAGTAGAAGTGATAGCCGGTTCAAATAAAGGCAAGCAGGGAATTGTCAGTATGATCATTACTGATAAAAATCGTGCTGTTGTCGAAGGTGTGAATATTGTTAAACGTCATACCAAACCAGCCAATAACAATCCCGGAGGAATTGTTGAAATGTCTGCACCATTGCACATTTCAAATCTAGCATTGCTCGATCCAAAAAGTGGAAAACCCACAAGAGTTGGAATCGAGATCAGGAAAGATAAAAAAGTAAGAGTTTCTAAAAAATCAGGCGAAATAATTAAGTGATGAGTTACCAGAACAGATTAAAAAGCCATTATTTGACTAATGTCGTGCCCGTATTGATGGAAAAGTTTCAATACAAATCCATTATGCAGGCACCCAAATTGGTTAAGATCAGTATCAATCAGGGAATTGGCGCTGCAACGCAGGATAAAAAACTCGTTGACAATGCCATCAATGAATTGTCTACAATCACCGGACAAAAAGCAGTGCATACCATGTCCAAAAAGGCGATCTCAAATTTTAAACTTAGAGAGAAAATGCCGATTGGTGCAAAAGTTACTTTGAGAAAAGACCGGATGTATGAATTTCTTGATCGATTAATCACTGTTGCGCTTCCAAGGGTAAGAGACTTCAGGGGAGTGAGTGATACCAGTTTTGACGGGCGCGGAAATTATACCCTCGGTGTAACAGAGCAGATCATTTTTCCAGAAATCGATCTTGATAAAATTAATAAGATAGCAGGAATGGACATCACGTTTGTTACCACTGCTAAAACAGATGCAGAAGCATTTGCCTTGCTTAAGGAAATGGGGATGCCTTTTAAAAATCAAAAAAATTAATACAAGCAACTATGTCGAAAAAGTCCATTATAGCAAGACAGTTGAAACGGGAAAAGATGGTTGAAAAATACCATGATATCCGATTGAAATTAATGAAGGAAGGAGACTATGAAGGCCTTTCTAAACTACCCAGAAATGCTTCGCCAGTAAGACTTAAAAACAGATGCGGACTAACGGGAAGACCTAGAGGATACATGAGAAGATTTGGAATTTCACGGTATGCATTTCGTTTGATGGCTCTCGATGGAAAAATTCCAGGAATTGTAAAAGCAAGTTGGTAATCTTTTAAAATATAATAGTAAAAACATATGTCAGCAGTTACCGATCCGATAGCAGATTATCTCACCAGAATACGAAATGCTCAAATGGCAGGATTTCGCATCGTGGACATTCCGGCTTCGAATGAAAAAAAGCACATAACAGAAATTCTTTACAAATACGGATACATTCTGAAGTACAAATTTGAGGATTCTGAAAATAAGCAAGGAGTCATCCGCATCGCATTGAAATACGATCCTGTTACCAAATTGCCAATCATTCGTGA
>JBGAWX010000066.1:0-13750 GCA_044227375.1 Saprospiraceae bacterium | reverse complement strand
ATCTGACTTAATTTCATTACTGCGACAAATTAAAGTTTTAATTGCTAATGGAATCCCATGATTTTCGTTTTATTTTTCAAGTTTTTAAACCCGTGGATAAGTTGGTTTCGTAATCTTGTGAGTTCTATGTATCTATGTGGTTTAATATCCATGCATTATTGCGGCAACAATTAAGCTTTCTGGTTTGAACATCGCTTTTATCGGCACTTCTCAAAGTTATTTTACCAGGAAATTTTTGCCTGCGCTTCCTCTAATACCAAACTCCCATGTGGCTTTTGTTTGTGTTTCACAAAAAGAATTTTCAATCATCCCTTCCAAAGTCTCCGGGTTTCTTAAATTTTTGTTCCTGCTGAAAAAATTCAAAAACTACTTAAATAAGTTGAGCAGTACATTTTACTGGTCCATCTATTGCCAACAACACAAAATTACATTTTCGAAAACCGGAAATGTGAACTCTGATGAAGTTGTGGAAATCTTGAATGCATGTGATTATGTTCTGACTGCCGGGATCAGAAGCCGGTTTGATTTTAAAATTCTTACCGCTCCGAAAAATGGAATCATCAATTTTCATTATTCCTTATTGCCAAAATACCGTGGAACAAATCCAGTATTCTGGCAAAAGGCATATTGCGATCCGGATTTTGGATATACTTTTCATTTGATGAATGAACACATGGACCGGGGAAATATTATTTTGCAAAAACAAGTGCCTGTTTCTAGAGATCAATCGGTATCCGATATTTGCAATCAATTGACAGATCATGCTTCCAATCAAATTTTTGGCATTTTCAAATCCCTTTCTACAATACCCCAGAATGAATTTCAAGCATCTGAATTTACAAACCAGGATTATTTAAATTATATCAACATAAGCACATCAGATCCCGGATCCGAATGGTTTGAAAAATGCAAAGTCACCAAGCTGTTCATTCTGAATGAGCGCTGGATTGTTCATCTTAACCATGCTCCAATAGAAAAACAGTCCGCAAGACTTTCTATGAATGGTTCATTCTCAAAAGACGGATACTTCTTTAAGTTTAGAAAAATCAATTACCTTCCTCCTGTTTTTTATTACTTTGCATTGAAAACATATTTTGAATAAAGATTCTCAACATGCTACTCCTCATCTCGCACTGAATCATCTGTTCAGGTGGCAGTTTGCTGCTTCGTTTTATATGAGTTTGTTGCAATTGGCCAGCATGGTATTGCTTGGCCGGTTTCTTGGCTATAAGGAACTTGGGATTTACACCATATTTCAAATTATTTTCAGACTCGCCATTACACTTTTCGAACCTGGAATGTTTGTGTCTATCATACAGAAAACAGGATTCACTTTAAATATTTTAAAGAAGGAACGAAGAATCCAGGGGATCCTGGTAATCATTGGTGCCATAGTTCTCATGGCTTTCTTTGGTATTGAAAGAAAGTATTTAACTGACAACGGCACAATTGCCATTCTCAGCATTTTACTTTTTATTCTCATAGGCTTGTTTAGTCAGTATACTGCACTTCTTACAAGACAACTCAGGCAAAAGGAAATCAGCATCGCACAAATGATCGGATCCAGTCTTGAGTTTGTATTTATTTTATCCGCAATTTGGTATTTCTCACCTTTGCTTGTTTTTAGTTGTGGATTGCTGTTGCGGTTTTTGGTTTATTACGTATTGTGCTGGTGGTATTTACAAAATACTAAAATTGATGAAGACCCATCCGTATCCGAAAAAGAACATATTCAATTTTCAACCTACCAGGTCGTCAACCAAGGCTTGAGTTTTGTACAAGGCAATTTCGATACGGTTTTGGTTGGAAGCGTATTTGGTTTGGCTATTTTGGGTCCTTATAATTTTGCTTCAGAAATCAGTTATCTTTTATTTTCAAAAATAAATCCGGTGTTCAATAAAGCGATATTTCCGGTATTGTCCAAATTTCAGAATCAGGCCAAGGAAAGACAGAACATCATATCCGAGTCGCTACTCAGTCATGCATTGATTTGCATTTCACTTTACTTACTGATGTACTTTAATATAGAAAGTCTCATTCCGCTTGCAGCAAAAGATCCGGAAGGACTTATTCTAGGATTTGCAAAATTCATTCTCTTCATGGCAATGATCCGTTCGGTAAATAACATGGTGTTCAATCAACTGCTTTCGCTGGGCGAATCCAGAAATCTTTTAAAATGGAATGTTGTCGTGCTCATTATCAACTATATATTTATAACTGTTATTTATTTTTCCGGAGCTTCCATACAAAAGTTCTTGTTCATTAACATTTTTCTGAGTTTAGCCGTATTGATTTATATTTTGAACAGACTCAGACGCTTTTATGCAGATCCTCAAACATTCTATAAACAAATCGTCACTTATCTTATTTATTTTATTTCCTGCGGCGCATTACTCTATGCCATTCATTCATTGGAGTTGCATTTAATTTTGTCTTTGATACTCGGCATTATGGCAATCCTGATTTTAAGTTTAGGGTTTTACAAACAAAAACTTTTATCTTTAATCAGATTCAGGATCATGTAATGAGCGGTCTTTTATTTTATTACAGCAAAAATAAGAAGGCTCTATTTGAGCATGAAGAATCGTTCACCTCATTCCGCAAAATCAACTCAGGCACTGATTTCCATTTGTGGGGTTCAGGAAAACCATCTTGCAGTTATCATCAAGCAAACGGACAAATAGAATTATACCTCATCGGCAATTTTAATTTTTACCACAACTTTAAAGTCGATCTGGATTTACTTTTTTTCCAAGATGAATTGAATACAGAAACCCTTGGACATATGTTGAGGCAGGTCAATGGCATTTTTACATGCATCCTACTGGACACCATTACGAATCAAGTGCATTTAGTTACCGATTATCTTGGTTTCTATCCACTCTACATGTATCGCGATCAGGAGCAAATAATATTTTCCTCAGAAATCAAGCATTTCAAACTATTTGACAAGGTTCAAATGAATATTGACGAAGACGCAATATATTCTTACCTGCACAATGGGCATCTCATGCTCACTCAAAGTTGGTTTAAAGAGATTGACAGAACCCGGCCGGCAACGATTTATACATTAGCATTGGATGACGGAAGTTTAAAGTCTGACTACTACTGGACCTGGTCTAAAGTCAATAAAGTAAATCGATCTAAATCAGAAGTGACCTCACGCTATGCGTTTTTGTTTCAAAAAGGAATTGCAGATCTGGATCTCCCTGCGGATTCGAATACAGCGGTGAGCTTGAGCGGAGGCCTTGACAGCCGTTGGATTGCCCAAATCGCATCGAATCATCTTAACACGGAAGCATTTACTTTTTCAAGCGGTAAAAACTTGGAATCAACCATTGCAGAGAATGTTGCAAATACCTTAGGAATTAAACATCGACAGCCGATCATTACGAAAGAAGAATGGTTATCCAAACGGCTGGATGCATTCTGGAAAACAGATGGCATGCTGCATTTAGGTCATTTACACGAAGGCAATTTGTACAAAGACATTCATCAATCCTATTCCCATTGTTTTCATGGTTTTTACGGAGGAGGAATTTACGCTTCAACAAAAGAATGCAATCAGAAAATTACCGATGAAATTGCAAGAGCGCATTTTAAATTCAACAATGCATACCAAAACACACAAGATCCATTTTATGAAACGAACAGCATAGATCCATACATAGCCGATCAGAAAATCAGGTATCAATCGGCCTACAGCATTTATCTTTTGTCCGGCTATTGTAAGATGATCATTCCATTTTACAACATGGACTGGTTGGAATTCAACTACAGCATTGATGACAAACTCCAATTGCATAGCAAACTTTATCTGGAAGTACTCCATGCAGAATTAAACCCCGGGCTTTTGAACATCCCATGGCAGCGAACAGGTATTGCTCCAAGGAACATCTATCTGAATGTTTTAAGTCAAAAACTTAAATTACCTGCTATACTTGAAAAAACCGCACAACTTTGCAACACGTCGAGACATTTTATCAATTACCATTATTTTGATAGTGAAATCGATCATTGGCTCAATGAATTCCGAGAAGACCTTTCAAATATTCAAGCAGATTTCAAATTGAATTCAAGAGAACGAAAACTGCGTATGTTATCTTTGATGGTTTGGTTGAGAATGATTTCCAAAAATAAACCAGATGTCTTATAGGATACTGCACATATTGGATTGTTATCTGCCGGAGACCATGAACTGGTTGGAAAAGTTACTCGAAGAAAGTTCAGAAGATTGCGAACATCATGTATTTGCCTCCTTTTATATTCGCAAGAGAAATGAAAAATTTCATTATGTAGAAGCCGGGCAGAGTAGTGCTTATCCCATTCCGTTTTTCTCCAAACTAATAAACAAGTTATTAAATTCTTCAAATGAAAAAATTCTTTTACACTATGTATTGAAACACAACATTCAGATCATACACTTTCATTTTGGGCATGTTGCCATTCAGTATAAGGAATGGATTCAAAAAACCGGATTGCCATTTTGCATTTCTCTTTATGGATTTGATTATGAATACCTGGTGTATAAAAACAGTCAGGTCAAATCCGATTATGTGTATCTATCCAAACTTGGAGGAAGATTCATTGTTGAAGGAAATTATTCCAGGAGGCTTGTGAATTCCTATGGAGTTCCACAACATCAGATCCATATCGTCCACATGTTGTTTGGCAGAATGCCTGAGTCATTGACACACGAGGTCCATGTTGGAGCTCATTCCTACAATATGCCTATCAAATTGTTTCAGGCAGCAACTTACACCGAAAAGAAAAATCAACTGGGATTGATAGAGGCATTGCAGGATAGACATGCTTCACGGTTCATCATTTCATTTTATGGAGAAAAAGTGGATGCCCATTATTATCATGAACTCATCATGGCAATCAGAACGAAAAATAAACACTGCATCACAACTCAGGATAAAATAAGTTTCGAAGAGTATCTGAAAGCATTGGCCAAGGCTCATTTTGCCGTCAACTTGAGCAAACGTTCAAAGACTCATGATACTGAAGGCGGATGTCCTGTATTATTAAAAGACGGACTTAGTTTGGGCAAGCCTGGAATCAGTACAAATCATTGCGACATACCGGAATTGATTGTTCATGGTTGTAATGGATTTCTGCTCCCGGAAAATGATACTCCGGCTATTACTGAATTGTTAGATCAACTATTGCTACTTCCTCAAAAAGAATACAACTCACTCTGTGGGAATGCAAGGGAAAGTGTCAGAACAAACATCCATCAAGAAATTACCCGGTTGGAATTAATTGCCGTTTATAAAAACATGTCATGAGGATTATAGTATTCACCTGCAATTATCCTCCACGGATGAATCCAAGAGCTTTCCGGGTTGAAAAATTCGTAAAACTCAATTCAAAAGAATATGATATCCTGGTCGTCACTTCAAAGATCAAAGGATTTAATTTGAAAGGACCCAACGTAATCCGTTGCGGTTTCGCTATAAACCTGGATGACACATTCAAGAGCTCGATAAAAAAATATAAATTTATCCGCTTACTTCACAAAGCATTTTGGCCCGACGATCAATTGCTATTCCAGTTTTATTTTTTAATCAACTATTTTTTCCGGTTCAGAAAAAAAAATGATCTGATCCTTACCGTATCTAATCCGTTCAGCAGTCATATGATCGGATGGTTCTTAAAAAAAATCTGCAGACACAAATGGATTGCGGATATCGGGGATATTTACTTCGGCAATCAACATCATTCGATGTTAAGCAAATGGTATGAGCGAAAAATTCTAAACTCAACAGATCATATTGTGGTAAATGCAGAAATTCTTAGAAATCATTTTCTAAAGCTATACCCTTTGGCATCAGAAAAAATAACGGTCATCCCTAATGGAGTTCACATAGATGCGTCTAAAATAAATAAAACGAAATCTGATACCATACGACTGAGTTACATTGGAAATACTTATCAAGATATTCGCGAAGCTGTTCAAGAATTAGAATTACTTCTGAAATTAATATCTTCTAATAAATCACACAAATACCAGATCCAATTATTCGGTAGACAATATTTTAAAGTGATTGAATGGTGTGAACAACTTCACGGATTAATAAATATTTCATACTGCAAAAATGAAGAGGAATTGATACAAGCCTATTCAAATACGGATCTGCTCATCAATTTTGCAAATAAGAACTACGAGGGCTTGCCGAGCAAACTTGAGGAGTATGTCGCAAGCGGATTGCCGATTATTAATTTTCAGTACACTGAGCAGGATCCCTCTTGTTTGTTCCTGCATTCCAATACTTCAATAGCATATTATTGTAATTTAAATGCTCCCGACATACAAGCAATGCAAACCTTTATTGAACTGAACAGGGATTCTGATCCTATTAAAAAAGCAACTTCCTCAGATCAGGCAATCCATTCATGGAAGAGTGTTTTAAGTAAATAAACAGGACGGGTACAGAATCTTAACTTATTGGAGTGAATTACGGAATTGATGGAATTGTATATTTGCACATTCTTTGTAAAAGCTCTTATTTATTTTTAAAAAATGACTCTCCATGGCTAAATACAAGGCAAAGACCACCGAAAACAAAAACAGCGTTAAGGATTTTATTAAGTCAGTGCCTGACGAAAAAAGACAGAAAGATGCAACGGCTCTGGTTAAAATCATGAAAGAACAAACGGGCTTCGAGGCAAAAATGTGGGGGCCTGCCATTATTGGTTTTGGAAGTTATCACTATAAATACGCCAGCGGACATGAAGGCGACGCTCCCTTGGTTGGTTTTTCACCGAGGAAAAATGAATTCGCATTATACCTGTCTTCCCTTTTTGATCAAAGGGATGAATTGCTCAAGAAGTTCGGAAAACACAAAACATCTAAGGCTTGCATTTATTTTAAGAAGATGGAAGACATTGATGTTGAGATCTTGAAAAAGATGATCACCAATTCATTGGAGTATATGAAAAAAAGTAAAAGCTAAATCAAAATGATCAGGACTTAATGAAACTCAAGCTTTAACCAATATTAAACCATCTGAAATTGAGAACGCTTTTATTGATTTACATTTTGTTCGTGTCGTGCAGATCTGCCCACATAAAAGAAAGCATGGAAAAGAAAGAAAGCGACTTCATTGTATTTGCCGTATTGAATATCCACAAAAATTCCGCTAATAACCAAAACTTCATCAGCCTGGTAAGTAAAACCCAAACTCCCGGGATTATAAAAAAACAAAAACCGGAATTAAGCCGTACCGATACCTATTTATCGGTCTCGGTTTATAATAAAAACATCCTGTTGGACAGCATAGCCATTGACCATCCTCTTTACAAACACTTAGAATATATTACAGCAGATCATACCTTTGCAACAAAGGACACCATATTGGATCAAGCGGAATTTTTTATACGCTTTCAATCCAGAGGAAATTTAAATGAACTCCGGATCACTGAAACCATCAACCACCAACCGGGGAAAGATCAAACCATTATAAAATTGTATTGACATGAAACGCTCTTTGATTCTTACATTGATTTTCATTTTCAGCCTGAATAAATTTTATTCACAAACTTTTCAATTGGATACCTTGCAATTCAAAGGGGATGCACTCAAGTATATCAATATTGTGATTTTAGGAGATGGCTATACAGAAGTTGAACAGCAAAAATTTACTCTGGATGCAAAAAATCTTTCAAGCTATTTGCTGAAACAAATCCCATGGATCAATTACTCTAACTATTTTAATGTATTTGCAGTGCATGTCATTTCTGAAGAATCCGGGGCAACACATGCCAATACGGCTCCTGATTGTGGCAGTTCCGTTCCGGTGACCAAGCCCAACACATATCTCGGATGCAGTTTTGACAGCTATGGAATACACAGATTAATTGTTCCGACAAAAATTTCCAACATTGTCAATGTGCTTTCAACGAATTTCCCAAATTATGATCAGGTACTCATACTTGCAAATACTCCTTATTATGGAGGGAGTGGCGGAAGTTTTGCGACATCGACCTTAGAAAATTCCAGTCCGGAAATTACTGCTCATGAATTGGGCCATTCCTTTGGAGGACTTGCTGATGAATATTATGCTGGGGATCAATATGCGAGAGAAACATTCAACATGACCAAAGAAACAGATCCCTCATTAGTGAAATGGAAAAACTGGATGGGATATAACGATATCGGAATTTATCAAAACTCAGGTCCCTGGTACAGGCCTCACAACAATTGCAAGATGCGATTTTTAAACCGGCCTTACTGCAATGTTTGTACACAGACCATTGTGGAGTCCATTCATTCCCGGGTAAATCCAATTGTGAATTACACTCCTACTGCAACTACGATAAGTACATCAGAACGGTTTATTGATTTTAAACTGTCCGAAATCATGAAACCATCTCCCAATACTTTGAAAATAAATTGGGAACTTAATTCAGTTTTAACTGCTGAAAATATTGATTCAATACTGATTGACCAGGATAAATTATCCAACGGCAGTCATTTACTCAGCGCGATAGTGACAGATACCAGTGATCTGCTCCGGGTTGACAATCATGCCAAAAGACATTTGAGCATCGTAAGCTGGACGATCAACAAAACTACAACCGGCATCAAACTGTTGCCTGATACAAATCAATTTTCTTGTTCCATTTATCCAAATCCCGCGAGTGATCATGTGAATGTTTCTATTGAATTGGAAAAAAGAAGCAAGGTCTCTATTGATCTGATATCTCCTGATGGAAAAATTCTTCAACACATCATGAAGCAGAATCCTGTCGAGGACAAACTATCAAAAAGTATAAATATTGAAAATTTAAGTAACGGAATTTATTACTTAGTGTTCAGGATCAACGATTCTAGTTTTACCGAAGCACTAATTAAAAACTAATAATGAGATATATAGCACTTCTTCTTTTCATACTTCCTGTGGTTTACTGCTTTGGTCAAACAGAGGGTTTTGCATACAGTTCAGATAATTCACCCATTTATTACAGGACTTTTGGATCCGGGAAACCCTTGCTTATTATAAATGGCGGACCTGGAATGAACAGCGATGGATTTGTACCTCTTTCAAAAAAATTAGGCGAAACCTATTATACTATAATATATGACCAACGCGGAACCGGTAAATCTTTATTGAAAACCTTGGATAATTCAAGCATTACGCTGAAGTTGATGATTGATGATATTGAACGCCTGAGAACCCATTTACAAATTGAAAACTGGTCTGTACTGGGTCATTCGTTTGGTGGCATGCTGGCTTCTTATTATGCGACGCAATTTCCGGATAGGATCGATCATCTCATCCTTTCTTCTTCAGGAGGAATTGATTTGGAATTATTAAATTACGTCAGTGCGTCGATCAATTCCAAATTGAGTAAAGAAGACCTGGCTTCAGCAAATTACTGGACACAGAAAATCAATTCAGGAGATACCAGTTATCACGCAAAACTTGAACGGGGAAAAGCGCTTGCACCGGCATATTTATACAATAAAGTACATGTCCCAATAATTGCAGAACGACTTACACAAAGCAACTTAACTGTGAATCAATTGGTTTGGGAAGATCTGCGTAAACATCAGTTTGATTGCAGCGAACAATTAAAAACTTTTGACAAACCTGCATTAATCATCCAGGGGAAGCAAGACATCATAAAACCTGAAACTGCAGATAAAGCTCATAAAGTTTTAAATAATTCAAAACTTGTGTTCCTGGATCATTGCGCCCATTATGGCTGGCTTGATAATGAAGCAGAATACTTTAAACAAATTCACTCCATCATGAATACCGATATGACTTCCTCTAAATAAACTCGTTTATTAGACATGCATTCACTCGGTAGGCCATACAAAATCATGAACCATGTCTGATTTCAAAGATTATTTTTCTACAAAGTCAGCTCATTATGCAAAACACCGGCCACACTATCCTGTTGCACTTTATTCATATTTATCCGGACTAACTCCATGTCATGATTTAGCATGGGATTGCGGCACCGGAAACGGACAAGCTGCGTTGGGGCTCTCCGGGTTTTATAATAAAGTCATAGCCACTGATCCCAGTATGCAACAAATCCAAAATGCAATACTTAAAGAAAATATAGATTACCGGGTTGAAAAAGCAGAACACACCTCATTACCTTCCAACTCTGTAGATCTCATTACTATTGCAAATGCATTGCATTGGTTTGACTTTGACTCGTTTTATGAAGAAGTACATCGCGTCTCAAAACAAAACGCAATTATTGCTGCATGGTGTTATGGATTACCACAAATAGAACCTGAGGTGGATCATCTGCTCAAACACTTTCACGATGTAATTCTGAATGATTACTGGCTTTATGAAAACAGATTGGTCGAAAAAGAATACAATACCATTCCATTTCCTTTTCAGCAAATCGAAAGTCCGGAATTTATACTAACAAAAGAATTGACTGCAGCGGAGCTGATTGAATTTATTAATACCTGGTCGGCTGTACAAAGATTCCAGCAAACCAATGGCACCAATCCAACAAATGAACTTTCAGACCATCTGCTGTCCATATGGAAGGATGTCAATTCAAGAAAAAAAGTAAACTGGAAACTGATTCTGAAAACGGGTCGAATCCAATTCCGGTAATTGCTTATTCCCCCAAATAAGAAAATTGAAACTGAATTGCTATGCTATAGAGGCATTGGTTTTCAATTTCATCAAAATTAAAGGACACATTTTATTTTTTCGGGCAAGTGCAATTTGATCGAATCAAGACTTAGTAAAATGGAGTGCATTCTCAAATCATGCATCTCTGAACCCCAAACCCCTTGGAAGGGGCTTTAAATCAACCTTAAAAAACAAATTATTTATTCAAAACGAATAGATTGAATACAAGAAGCTAAAAAGTGATAATAGCTTTTAATGAAGCAAGATGCAAAAGCCCCTTCTAAGGGGTTTGGGGTTCAACGAAAACAATGCAATGCTTATGATCTCATCTTATTTATTAATAATTAACTTTATCGTTTACTAAAAACGGTTGAGTGTATTTTACCGATTAATTTAATTCATCAAATCTGTTTAGAATTCAATTTTCAACTAAATTATTTTCAAAATAAAATTTGTAAAATAATTTGAACAAAAATTTTTTGACAAGTTATAAGAATTCAATAATTTGAGCGCGATGATTTACACTATGAGATATTAAACTATACTTGAAATGGCAAGGCATATGAGAGCAAATCCAACTCCAGCCGAAAATTATTTCTGGTCTAAAGTTTGCAATAGATCTTTTTATGGTTTGAAATTCTACAGACAATATATTGTTGAAAGCGCAAACTTAAATGGTGACAAGTGTTTTTTTATTGGAGATTTTTATTGCCATACAAGAAAAACAATTATTGAACTAGATGGAAAAATTCATCTTCAACAATTAGAATACGATAAACTAAGAGAAGCTGATCTAATCGAAATGGGATATAAAATATTAAGATTTAAAAATGAAGAAGTGCTTAACCATTGGACCAAAGTCGAACAGATCCTGCTTCGTGAAATTTCTTAATTATTCTTTCATTAACTTTGGGAAATCAACCTAGCCCTTAAAGATAACATGGTTCACAATAATTCTAGATTGAAAAATTCTCATGTAGATCTCTTTATGGTTTATGATAGCACTTTACCAGCTTTATAAGCTGAACCAATCAATTTATCAGAGTAACTATTTTATCATTACTTTGTGTACAATCTTTATCTTCGGCTAAAATTTACAAATGAAGTCCATATTGATTTCTTGTCTTGGATGCGTGTTGCTTCACGTTGCAGGATTGACACAAAGCATGGTAGTTGATCACAATTCCATAAAAGATTTTGACCGGATACCGGATCAATACAAAACGGAAGCATCCAAACTCCGCATGTTGTTCATGGATCGGTCAGTAGGAGGCAATATCGATTCTTATCTGGATTGTCTTGCTTCACCCTGGTCTTCTGCAAAAAGTTTTTGCAAACGTTATGATCACAAGGATTCTGCATATGCCGTGAATCCAATGGAAGTATTTTGGTCGGGCACATGGGATCGCAGCAACTGGAGATATGAATACTGGCCTGCAACATGTTCAGAAGATGTAAATTGTTTTATTGATTTCATCGAACCCAGAATCGATTCATTTGATGTGATGGGTTGCCAATTTAGTTATCTGGCAGTTACACCAGGAAGTAAAATTGCAGATACCATAAATGGTTTTTTTGGAAGCAAACCTGGAAAAAATCATGCAAATGCCTATGCTTCCTTTTCTGCAAAATATCCCGGCAAAAAAATCATCTGGTGGACCACTTCATTAGCCCGTGGAATCGGAACTCCCGAATCACAGGCGTTCAATCAACAAATGAGAGCGTATGCCAATCAAAATAATATCATTCTATTCGATGTGGCTGATATTCTTTCCCATGATCCAGGTGGAAATCCCTGTTATGATAATCGCGATGGCATTGCGTATCAAACTGAAAACAATCCAGATGATGGACTTGATATTCCTGCTATTTGTCCGCAATACACGACTGAAACGGAAGGTGGACATCTCGGTTCCATTTCTGCCGGAGGTATCCGCGTTGCAAAAGCTTTTTGGGTGCTGATGGCCAGAATTGCAGGATGGAAAGATGATGTTACTCATGCTTCGAATACCGGCAGAGATGATCTCATCCTGTTTCCAAACCCTGTTCAGGATATTTTGCACATTCAATTCCCGAGTAATCCCATTGATGAAGAACTTGAATTGTCCATTGTAGATGCCACGGGCAAAACATGTTTCCTGGATAAAGTTCAATCAAAGGACAGCATCAAATCAAAATCCATAAATCTATCAGGCTTTGATCCGGGTCTGTATCTGATTACAGTACATACTGCCAAGGCAGTTCGCAATTCCAAATTTGTTGTGTCTCATTAATACATTGCATTGATCAGGTTATTCTTTCATACAGGTAAAATGATACTGCTGGCATTGCTTTGCAGTTCAATAAATTCTTTTGCGCAGAACCTGCACGACATGCGCTTCGACTTTTATGATGAAGAGGATGGGCTTTCGAATCACTGGCTGGAAAGCGTAGCTCAGGACCATGATGGCTATTTATGGATCGGAACTCAGGATGGTTTAAATAGGTTTGATGGCTATACGTTTAAAGTCTTCAGACATGACAATAAGGATAGTACTTCCATTCTGAAAGATTACAGACAAATTCCCGCGGTTGATAAAAAAGGCAGACTTTGGCTGGGCTATATTGGTGGCGGATTAAGTAAATACAATCCCAAATGTCAATGCTTTACTCATCTGATCGATCCGTCAAAAAACAAGGAAGACTTTGCTAAACATTCCATCAGAATTATTCGGTTTGAAGATTCAATAATATGGTATAGTGCACCCGGTATTGGATTGAACCGGTATGATTTGATCACGGGCAAACACATGCAATTCAATTTGCCGGACATTGATACTGCGTATTCATCTTCGGAGAAAGAAAATTATAATTCAGTTTCAGAACTAGTTGAATTCCCCAATAATATATTCTGGTTAACCTCACCAAATGGTCTTTATACATTCGATAAAAAAACATTTAGGTTCTCCTATAAAAAATATGGTGGAAACATTTCCGGGAAAGTTAGAATGGATCGCTTTGGACCTCTGGTACCTGAAAAAAATCAAGGCCTCTGGCTTGGCAGTTATACTGCAGGACTTAGTTATTATGACATCCTATCCGGTAAGTTTACCACATATAAATATGATTTCAGAGACCAGAACTCCACG
>JBGAWX010000065.1:0-13795 GCA_044227375.1 Saprospiraceae bacterium | reverse complement strand
CGGTGTGCGTTTTGTTGCAACAGATTGGGCATAACTCAATGAAAAATTTTCTATATCCCAGGGTTTTGCTTTGGCACTTCCTTTCCGTTCTTTTCGGACGTTGTTGAATGCAAAACTTTTGATGTCAGCAAAATCGATGGCGCGATCCCGAATGGAATCTGCTTGCTCCGGTGAAGTTGCATTATCAATTTTATCCTGCAGTTTTACATCGGTATCGTTTGGATCGTATTCAGGAGTTCTTACTGTTCTTGAATATTGCACAGAAAATGGAATGCGGATACCCAATTTTTCCGGAATGAATTTATCCAATGCAATATTCATGGTTGCATCGAGCTGTTGTGTTTCTTCTTTCGCCCTGTCGTCAAGTTTTTTATCTATACCTCCCCAGCCTATTGTAGAATAGTTACCTGCCAAACTAATATTCCCAAGATCGGCCAATTGAATTTCTGCACGGGCTTGTGCTGCGAATCCTCCTTTTTCTTCAAGTCCTGTCAAACGGAGTTCATTAAACCAAACTTCCACATCATTGACGACCTCATGACTTTTGTTCCTGATTCCCATTTGGATTCCCCGAACCAAACCAATTGTAGGATTCCCTTTTATTTTAACATTGTTTGTTGGTTTCTCAGGATCCATGATGTTGTAAATGTCTGCAAAGGAAATATTTTTTGCATTCCGGGCATTTTTTAAATCGATTAAAAGTTGTAGCGGGAAATCAAAACTATTTTCTTTCAACCAGATAGAGTCGGGTTGATCGATGAACGCTCTGTCCGAATATTTCAACGGAATTTCATATTCGTAATAATTGTCCGTAAAGTCTTTACCCAATCTCATAAATACACAAAGCGAATCTGCTTTTAGTTGGGATAGTGATTCTCCGTGCACAAACATTTTTAAACGTTTGTATTTGCGAATGTCCAGGTCAATGATTTTATAAATAGAAACTTCACATTCTGCAGTAAGATTTTCTTTTCTCAACAATAATGAAGATTCGTTTTGCTGAATGTCTGCATACTGGGTGCTGTAAAATCGCTCCCGTTGAATTCCCGGAGGATTAACATAATGAAACGGGGTCTTTCCGGAATTTTCTTCAATATCTACTTTATCGAGAATTAAAGGTTTGTCACCATCTACGCCTGGACATTTATCCTGATATTTTCTCCAGGAGTTTCTTCCCAATTGAAATTTAATAAAGCGGAACGTAACACTCTGATCAAATCCGGTGAACACCAATCGCATGGATTGAATTGAACGAAAGTCCCGGATTTCACCGATGATGGTTTTGTTTTGTGTGTTTACAGGAATTCTATAGCGGTACCAGGTTTCATTCACTGCAGATCCCGGTACTTTAACAATTACAGTATCGGTAATGAAATTATTTGGATCGGACGGATCGAAAGTAATTTCATTTGAACCATTTTTTACAATAGGCAATTCATAACTGTAATATGATTCGATTTCATTGAGTGATTTGTCATAGTTTAAATCTTCCTGGTCAGGATAGCCTGTGTAGGCTGTGGATTGTATATTACCGGTTTCTATTTGTCCATTTCCCTCCGGCATGTTGTATCGCTTGTATCGGTCCAGTACTGTTGCATTATTAGAAAATGTATCTGACCGGTAAGAAATATAATTGTCATTTGCCGGATCCTGGATAAGAGTTTGAAATGCCGGCGGTGAAATGATACTTTGTTTTTTTATGTAATCTGAAAAGAAATCATTTTCAGTATTTACATTTTTATTGCTTACAAGTCCATCATATCCGAGATCCTGCTGTGCTCTTTCATTGATATCAAAACTGCTGGTGATGGGCGGAACCCTGCTGACTTTTCCAAACACACTATTGTCAACAGGAAGATTTAATGAATTGGTCGGCAATCCATGTTCGAATTGTTGTTTGCCATCTTTAAAAATATCTTCAGAAAAATTTCCAAGCTGTAAATATATTTTTCCACTTTGAGTTACTGGTTCTGCGGCATCAGGTTTTGGTAAAAAAGGATTGAGCATCCAGAAGTCAATGTACTCCACATTGTTTGCTTCGAAGTCATTCGTGTTCAATCGGGTCATGATACCGGCCCAACGTTTTTCCGGTTCGAGCAACATATTATTTTCGTCGGTACCTGCTGTTCTTACTGAGCCCCCGTTAGGATCATTGACCGCAAGTCCACCGTAGATGTCAAAATTATATGGCCCTTTCTCTCTAGGATAATAGGTCATGTCAAAAGTCAATTCGGTGCTGAATCCAACTGGTCTTTGTTTGTTCGGAAAGATCTCACGTTCATCAACCAATCTGCAGTATGGATTGGTGCGATTAACACTGGGACCAGATCGCGCATAGTCATCGATACGATACCAACTGATCAATGCACGGTTGGCATTATTGATTATATTATCATAAATGTCGGCACCTCTAAATGCCGGTTCTGTTATTAAGTCTTTCGGTTGTGGTGCACTGGCGAGTATCCATTGTGAAACATTATATCCCAATCCAATTCCTGAAGAACTGCCTTCGAAATCATCGATATACACCACGCCGCCTTCACTTCCTGTTTGATTGATTGCATTGGAATGTCCTGGTAACAGTGCTGCAGCTTCAGCTTGTAAACTCCAGTTTGAAGTTTCTTTAGTAGAGAACAATGGAAGTTTATCGAGTGCACGTGTAAGCCAGGGTGCTTTTCTGTTTATGTTAAAATCCAAACCAAGCACTCTGTTATTGATTGGATCTTCCCCGATGTTTACTTTTTCAGTAAAGGGTTTTTCAAACAAATGCATGTAAGTCGCACCAATCGAAAGATCTTTTCTTTTGGAATATTCTGCTCTCAAACCAATCATGGTTTTAGTTTGAAAACTGAATAATGAACTGTCTTCAAATTTTACATTGATCGGTACACCGGATTGCAATAACGCTTCATTGAGAATGGTAACCTTTCCAAGATTGCGATCGACAATGTAATCCGATCCTTCTGTCAATGTTAATGATCCTGCACTTACAATAACTCTGGCGTTTGGATCCAGGTTAAAAGTATTGAGAGGAATTTCGTTGGACTTGCCGGATTTATAAGTACCGCGAATCAGGAATTGATTTGATTTTAATTCTCTTCTTGCAGCGGTGATGGAAGTATCATAAAGTGCTGCATAATTGTATTTATTATAAATTTGTTCAGCTAGCACTGGAGTCATATTCGGCAAACTGTCAATTAATGTTTTCATGGATCTGCCAAAAGGTTCAAGTACCGGAAATATAATAGCTCCTGATGCAGGAATTACCGTTTGTCCGGGAATGAAGTCAAATACTCCGTCGGATTGCGGATCATTGGTTTTATTTAGAAAATCCAGGCGGAAGAAATTCAACAAAGGATAACCATCTTTTTCTGTAATGAATCGTTTGGGTTTTCCATCCTGATCTTCATAAAAAATGTCAAGTGTAAAATCATCCGGATTCAAATTAAATCCACCGGTGGGATACACATTCTTCATCATCAATTTGTAAGAAGGAAGATTGGTGCTCTGTCCAGAAGACTTCAACATTTTTACAAAGATGACTTTGTAACTGAGCGAATCGGACTTCACTTCATTACTAAACTCACCGATTTTATATTCTGCACCTGTTCTTGGATCACGGTCTTTACCATTCAGTAAATATTGGTAAGAGACTGCCAGTACCTGGTTTGGTCGTGGTCTTGCACGAAGTGAAATAAAACCAAGATCAGCATTGTAAGTATATTCATTCGAATTTAATCTGCGGGCTCTTACTTTTTCAAAATCGCGGCCTTGTTTTAAATTAAGTCCATTTGGATCTGATAGAACACGCACGACTTTATTGAGATCCCTTGCCTGTTCGTTGGCAAGAATCTGATCCAATAAGGTATTGGAAGTATTTGAAGGAACCAGGTTTCCAGCTTTATCTCTGGATTCCGCTCTGCCCGGTAAAAATCTGTCCGGGTTTGTAGTGTCTGACTGATACATATCAAACAACTCCGGATCTGAAACACCGATATCATTTAAAGCCACGATATCGCGCAATTCCGTTTCACGACTGTTTTGCGCATCTTCAGTCAGCCACACTTCAATGTCTTTTACTTTAAACTGGCTGTTGATTTCCGGAAGATTTTTTAATGCTAGTTCGTAAGTGTTGCGATTGAAATGACTGAGAAAGAAGTGACGGTTTTCATCAAATTCATCCGGTCTTTTTTCATATTCCTGTACAATACCTCCTCCTTTGGTTTGTATGTCTTCCTGTTTTGATTTTTGTTGTGAAATCAAACCGGTTAATCTGAGGTAACCAAATTGCCATTCCGTTTTAAATCCAAATAAATTTTGACTTCCCTGGATGAGATTGGTACGCAAGGGTAAGCTCACATTACCTGCTTCAACTTTTTTTATGATATCATCTTCTGAAAACTTTTCAGAATCATAAGCCAGTTTGAGTTTGTTTTCAAAATCAAATGCAGCTTTTGTATCGTAATTGGTATTGAGTTTTAACTTATCACCGATGTTTCCGGTGACATCCATTCGAATGTCCATATCAAAATCCGGAGTGAAAACACTTTTTTGGTTTTCCGGTAAAATCGGATTATCGGTTAAAGAATAATTTGCTCCCAGTGTAAATCCTATGGAACCCTGTGGTTTGATGTCTATACCAAATCCACCGAACAAACGGTCTGCAAGATTTTTCTTTAAATCAATTTTGGTAATCGGATCGATCAGGGCATCATAATTTCTTTTGGTGGTGGTGATCCCCGCAAGATTTTTTAAATATTCCTGATCTTGTTGACGTGATTTGAAATTCATGAATTCGGTAAACGTCATATTCGATCCCGGACGATAGGGTTCGTCCCCAACTTTTTCAGTGACTATGTACTCACCTGAAACCGGATCGTATTCAATATTTTGAGTGATAATCTTAGGGTCCTTCAGGTCGAATGGATTGTGGTCTTTGTCCTGGGTGAAATTTCCGGAGCGATCCTTTAAGGGGATGGTATCCTGATTGATGAAATGTAGTGGTTCATTCCAATCGGGTAGTTGATGTCCTCCGGCAAAGAGCCCCATTAAAATCAGGAAAAAGAAAACTGTAATCAGTTGTATACGTTCCACCCTAAGCATAAATCAATAGTAAATAAATCGTTAAGAAAAACCGACTGAGTATAACGAAGAAAATCGCACAAAGGTATGTCTATCAATTCATCCGGCTAACTTTTTTAAGGCCAATTTAATGAGCTCTTCTACCGTGATTTCGGGACTTGTGGCCTCCGGCAAACTCTTCAAGACCTGCTCAATGGAAGAGCGTCCGAAGCCCAGGGCCAGCAATGCAGAAAATGCCTCTGATTGACGTGTAGATTTAGGCAAACCGCCGCCAACTGCCGGTGCATAGGCATCTTTACCGATCTTGTCATAGAGATCGATGATGATACGTTGGGCAGTTTTTGGTCCAACGCCTTTGATCTTGCGGAAGATCTGGTCATCTTTCATGCTTATCGCCGATCGGATGGATTCAGGTTCCAGGGAAGAGAGGATCAGGCGAGCGGTATTTGGGCCTACCCCGCTTACGGAAATCAGGAGCACAAATAATTGACGTTCTGTTTCTGTTGCAAAACCATACAAATAGTGGCCATCTTCCTTTACAATGAGATGTGTCAAGATCCGGGTATCCTTTAATCCTTCAAGCTGGCTGTAAGTAAACAGGCTGATAAAGACCTGGTAGGCCATGCCATGTGCTTCAATGACAATGAAAGTCGGGTGTCGTTCAAGTATGGGACCCTGTATGGAATAAATCATGTGCGAAGATAATGATGAGTTATGAGTGAGGAGAATTGCTTTGAATAAGCACCTGAATTCTAAAATACCTGAAAGTTAAAGCGAATTGATATGAAAGCAAATGGCGAGTTCTGTGTATTGTAAAACCAAAGAGAATGATCTGTTTCAAATGGAAGAGGTTTTTAGAACATGATGAAGTACTCTTTTTTACGTGACCTGCATTGATGACAATCATTTTTGCTGATGACATTGATTTATTCTTACTCAGTTTCAGGTCTTATTTTTATACGATATGATGAATGACGCAGGTTGATAAAAGGAGTCTTGATTGCAATAAATAATTGATTTGAAAAAACAAGTGCAGGCACAATCTATTTGTCAATGCAAATTCCATATATGAACTACTCCATTGATTCGATATTAGAGTCCAGTGTTGAAAATAATAAAACAAGATGATCTAATCGCTTTACTAGAAAGAAATAATTATGGTACCATCAAAGCTCGATCAAAAATTCCATCACTTATGGCATATGATAGGCAATACACCCATGCTGGAAATTGTTTATAAATTTCGCAATGACATCCGGCGGATCTTTGTAAAATGTGAACACTATAATTTAACGGGAAGTATTAAGGACCGAATGGCATTGTATGTTTTACAACAAGCGTATAAAAAAGAATTAATTCATCCTGACACAATTATTGTCGAAGCAACTAGCGGGAATACAGGGATTTCTTTTGCAGCTATAGGCAGGTCGCTTGGACATGTGGTTAAAATCATCATGCCCGATTGGCTCAGCAAGGAAAGAATGGATATCATCAGAAGTTTAGGTGCTGAAGTGATACTCATTTCACGTGAAGAGGGAGGCTTTCTGGGAAGTATTGAATTAAGCAAACAAATGGCTGCGAAGGATTCAACAATATTTTTACCCATGCAATTTGACAATAAAGACAATGCGGAAGCCCATGAAAAAACAACAGCAAAAGAAATTTGGGTTCAATTGCACAGCGTTAATTTAATCCCTGATGCATTTGTAGCCGGAGTAGGAACAGGTGGAACGGTCATGGGTGTTGGACGGTATTTAAAAACAAAAAATTCTAAAATTAAAATTCATCCCCTCGAACCTGCTGAATCTCCGACATTGACTTCTGGAAAAAAAGTAGGATCGCATAGAATTCAAGGGATTTCTGATGAATTTATTCCTTCAATTGTGCATTTGAATGAACTCGATCAAATCATTCAGGCTCATGATGGGGATTCCATTCTCATGGCTCAAAAATTGGCAAGGCAATTGGGTTTAGCGGTAGGCATTTCTTCGGGTGCCAATGTGATCGGCGCGATCAACACTCAAAATCAAATGGGCTCTGATGCAGTTGTCGTTACGGTATTTAGCGATAGCAATAAAAAATACTTAAGTACGGATCTATTAAAGACCGAGGAGGCCAGACCAAATTATCTTTCCCCGGAAGTGGAATTTATTGAATACAATCCCATACATAGATTGTAAGGATTAATATTCTGATTTGAGTTTAAGAGAAATTAAAAAGTAATCAATTTGCATAATGCCGATTACTTATTGCTCCCGATAACCATCGAGTTACCTCTTGCAAACTTCCATTTAGCTCACCAAAGTCCCGATCTTTTCACCCTTGATAATGTGTTCAAAATTTTCAGGTTGATTGACATCGAAGACGATGATGGGAATGTGATTTTCTTTGCACATGGTGAAGGCTGTCATGTCCATGATTTGCAAACCTTTTGATATGACTTCATCAAAACTGAGGTGTTCAAATTTTTTCGCGTCCTTATGTTTCAATGGATCTTTATCGTAAATGCCATCCACACGGGTTCCTTTTAAAATCACATCGACATTCAATTCACTTGCGCGCAAAGCTGCAGCCGAGTCGGTAGTGAAGTATGGATTTCCGGTGCCGGCTGCAAAAATAATCACCCGCCCTTTTTCCAAATGACGGACCGCTCTTCTTCTGATATAGGGTTCTGCAATCTGACGCATCTCGATTGCAGTGATGAGTCTGGTATAAACACCGATGGTCTCTAATGCACTTTGCAAGGCCATGCCGTTGATGCAGGTGGCAAGCATACCCATGTAGTCGCCTTGTACGCGTTCGATGCCCGAACCTTCACCATCCATTCCACGAAAAATATTTCCTCCACCGATCACTACCGCTAATTCTATTTTATGTTCCACAGCCATTTTGATTTGCTGCGCATAATACTTCAGCATTTGGGGTTCGATTCCATAAGCTTGTTCACCCATCAGGGATTCACCGCTTAGTTTGAGGAGGATGCGTTTGTATTTCATGTGGTTGAATTTGCTTTATTGAACGAGGTACGATGAACGAGTAACGATGAGTGATGAGTGATGAGTGATGAGTGAGGAAGAAGTGATGAACTATGAACGATAAGTGATAAGTGATGAGTGATGAGTGATGAGTGATGAGTGATGAGTGGTGAGTGGTGAGTGATAGGTGAGAAGGAAGTGATATCCTGATAACCGGCAGATGAACGATGAGATGAATTCAGATAAAAGTTGGATAACAAATGATTTTTATTTGTAAATAAATTAATCTCTTATCGTTCCTGCCCGTCCGGCAGGCGGGCATCACTCATCACTCATCGTTCCCCCCTTCGTTTATTACTCTTATAAAAAAAGCGAATGAAAACTCATTCGCTTTTTTGTTTTATCCTAGTTTGACATGTTTGAAACCAGTTACCGTAAGATCCTTGTCTATGGACTTCAGGTAACTTGCAATGGTTTGTCCGCCGTCTTTTACAAATTGCTGATTCAACAGAGTATTCTCTTTGTAGAATTTTTCGAGTTTACCCATGGCTATTTTTTCAAGCATGGCTTCAGGCTTTCCTTCAGCTCTGGCTTGCTCTTTGCCGATTTCGATTTCTCTTTCGATCATCGTTGGATCCACATCGGATTTATCAAGCGCTACTGGTTTCATGGCTGCAACCTGCATGGCCACATCGCGACCTGCATCCGTATAATTGCTTGCGGCTTTGTTTAATCCAACCAGCACTCCGGCTTTATTGCCCATGTGAATATAACATTCTACCTGAGGAGCTTCCAGTTTTTCGTAATTGCTCAATTCAATTTTTTCTCCGATGGCGGCAACCATGTCGAGTACTTTTTCACCGATAGTAGTACTGCCTTCAAATTTTTGACTCAACAAATCTTCAAGTGTATTTGGAAACGTTGCCAAAGCAATGTCTGCAATTTTTTTAGTAGTGTTGATAAAGTCTTCATTCTTTGAAACAAAATCCGTTTCACTGCCGAGTTTAATCACGATGCCTTTTGTTTTTGCATCATTAATTTTTGCAATGACTACACCTTCTTTTGCTTCGCGGTCTGCACGTTTAACTGAAAGTTTCTGTCCTTTCTTGCGTAAAATGTCAATGGCTTTTTCAAAATCTCCTTCAGCTTCAGTTAATGCGGATTTGCAATCCATCATTCCAGCACCAGTTGCTTCTCTTAAATTTTTTACATCAGCTGCTGATAAAGTAATACTCATAATTCCCTGTTTTATTAATTAAAGATGTTTATTAATTAGTTTCTTCTTTTACTTCTGCGTTTCGTTCTTCCAATCCTTCTTTAATGGCTTCAACCATATACTTGGTGATGATTGCAATAGATTTTGAAGAATCATCATTGGCCGGTATTGGAAAGTCAACCAGGTTTGGATCGCTGTTGGTATCTACCATGGCAAACGTTCTGATGCCTAATCGTTCAGCTTCATATACTGCAAGATGTTCATTGAGAATGTCGACGATAAACACTGCAGATGGCAATCTGTTCAAATTGGCTATACCACCAAGCACGCGTTCCATTTTTTCACGCTCACGACTTAAAGTCAATCGCTCTTTTTTTGTAATGGTGGTTACTGTACTGTCAGCAAGCATGCGATCGATGTTGTTCATTTTTTTAACTGAACGGCGGATGGTTGCAAAGTTGGTCATCATTCCTCCCAGCCAACGATCGGTGACATAAGGCATGTTCACACTTTTTGCCGCTTCAGCAACGATATCTCTTGCTTGCTTTTTAGTTGCAACAAACATGATCTTTTTACCGGACTTCGCAATTTGTTTCATGGCTTGTCCTGCCTTTTCCAGACATTCGGTAGTTCTGTTCAGGTCAATGAGGTGAACACCTTTATGTTCTTTAAAAATATACTGGCGCATTTTCGGATTCCACTTTCTGCGAAGGTGGCCAAAATGAACACAGGCATCTAACATTTGATTATATGATGGTTTTTCCATGGCTTACAATTGATTAATAAAATAAAAATTAACGTTTGCTGAACTGTGAACTACGACGTGCTTTGCGCAATCCGAATTTTTTACGTTCAACTTCTCTTGCATCACGTGTTAAAAATTTCTTTTCCTTCAATGAAGGACGGTTTACCAAATCAATTTTGCAAAATGCTCTTGCGATAGCCATGCGAAGTGCTTCTGCCTGGCCTTTCAGACCACCGCCTTTGATTACTGCGGAGATGTCGTAAATGGTTTCGCCTCCGATGGTTTGAATCGGGTCCAAGACTTTTTGAGCAATGTCTTTGATTGGAAAATATTCATTGAGCGGACGACCATTGATAGTTACATCCGTTGCAGCTGCAGTTCCTTTGCGGAAATACACTCTGGCGACTGCTGCTTTTCTTCTGCCTATTGCGTTGATTGTTTCCATATTATTTATCTTGAGTATAAGGTACTGGTTTTTGAGCAGCATGTGGATGCTCTGGACCGGCGTAAACAAATAGTTTTGTAAACATGGCATCACCCAGTTTGCTTTTTGGAAGCATCTTGCGAACCGCCACTTCGACTACACGAGTTGGATGTTTTGCCAATACCTCTTTAGGTGTTGCAGATTTCTGACCTCCGGGATAACCGCTGTAAGTCAGGTAAACTTTGTCATCCATTTTTTTTCCGGTAAAGCGGACTTTTTCTGCATTGATGACGATGACACAATCTCCAACATCCACGTGGGTGCTGTAGTCCGTTTTGTGTTTGCCGGCTAAAATGCTGGCAATTTTGGAACACATGCGTCCGACCACCTGGGCTTCCGCATCGATCACATACCATTTGCGCACAACATCTTGCGGGCGCGTATGGATGGTTTTGTAACTAAGTGTATTCACTTTTTTAGATTTAGATGAATTATGGCTGTTTTAAAGCGGGCACAAAGGTAATCGGGGAGTTCTTTTCCAGGTAATATATTTTCAAGTTTTTTCTAAAATATTTTTATAATCCCTTGAAAAACAGTTAAAATTTGGCAAAGGGAGGGAAATGGTGAGAAAGGGAGGAGGGTACAAAGGAAGAGGGGAAAGGAATAGCTATTTGAATTCATTGTTCCTTGTATTCGAAAACCGGTTTGCCCGCCTTTGGAAGGGCAAGGCTTTAATAGTAGGGGGTCCCGGGAATATCAGGATTGGTTAAAAGATTAGAAGAAATGACATGTCTTAACTCAATCCTCATTTCAAAAACATTTAAGACATGTCATTTCTTTTCCAATAAATTCAACTTCATAAAACTATGGGCTTACTATAAATTTTACGGTCAACTGTAAACCGCCAACTCCGGGATCATAGCTCTGATCTCAGATCTCTCCCTTATCTTCGCCTCCTGCAATTCAATAGATAGAAATGGAAAAAATCAAAATAGGCATCACCTGCGGAGACATCAACAGCATCAGTTTCGAAGTCATACTCAAGGCTCTCAATAATGAGGCCATCTTAAAAAATATCATTCCCATCATTTATGGCAATGTGAAGATTGCCTCCTATCATAAGAATATAGTTCAACTTGAGAATCTAAGCTTTAATGTGATTGGACAAGGCGAACGGCCAAGACCGGGCCGGATCAATATGATCAATTGCTGGAATGACAATGTCACGATTACTCTAGGAAAGCCTAGTCCGGATGGCGGTAAATATGCGCAGATGGCTTTAGACAGGGCAATCCAGGACATTATGAAAGGGGAAATCGATGCCATGGTTACGGGTCCCGTTCACAAGATGTCAATGCGTATGGCTGGTTTTAATCATCCCGGACATACCGGATACTTAAAAGAAAAATCCGGAGCAAAGGATTGTTTGATGTTTATGGTTTCAGACCGGATCCGAGTTGGCCTGGTTACAGATCATATTCCAGTCTCTCAGGTAGCAACCGCAATCAGTAAAGAAAGCATATTGAGCAAGCTGAAAATCATGGAGCAATCCCTCATGTTGGATTTCGGTATTGAAAAACCACATATTGCCGTATTGGGTCTGAATCCACATGCCGGTGAAGAAGGACTGATCGGATCAGAAGATGAAGAAATCATCAGACCGGCTATAATTGAAGCCAAGAAAGCCGGACTGTTTGTGGCAGGACCCTATTCAGCAGATGGTTTTTTCGGAAGTGGTCAGTTTGATAAGTTCGATGGAATACTTGCTATGTATCATGACCAGGGACTTATCCCATTTAAGACCTTGGCTTATTTTGAAGGGGTAAATTATACTGCGGGATTGCCTTTTGTGAGAACCTCACCGGATCACGGTACGGCATTCGATCTTGCAGGAAAAAATGAAGCGGATCCCAAATCCATGTTTCATGCTATATTCATGGCGAAGAATATTGTCTTACACAGAAAAGGCTATAAAGAAATGCATGAAAATGTGTTGAAAAAAAGGCCAAAGCTATCAGAAGAATTGAGCGAGTAGGTTCATCACTCTAAAATCATTCGTCTAGGTTTGAGATTGGTTTACTTAGACCCTGACAACTTTGGCAGGGCAAATCTACTAAAATCTCTTTTTTCTCTTGTGCTTTTGCTTTGATTTATGACTGAGTTTCACAAATTGAGCTGGTATATTCTTGGTTGTGCTGATCACCAATTGTTTTGGAATAATTGGGTCAACGGGTTGATCAATTCTTAATTCCAGGGGGATTTCATCTTTCACAATTTTATCCTTGGATTCAGCTAAGATGCTCTTCTGGTCTAATTGATCAAGATCGTATTTCTGTATGATTTTTATTAATCGTTCAGAATAAATCGGATCCGTGGCATAACCACATTTTTTTAAACCCTGAGCCCAGGCGACATAATCTGTTTTAGGTAAATTGAATAAGTCTTTATATCTCGGCCTGTTCAGTAAAAAGTCACTATGATCTTTGTATGAATCCAATGGGGAAGAATACAATCTGAAACAAGAATGAATGATTTCTCCATCTTCATTTTTGTCATCATCCTGGTAATAGTAGCTTCCTCCTGTCCAGTCATTCTTACATTTAATGCCAAAGTGATTGTTGGCATGCAAAGCAAGTTCACTTAAACCGGATTGGGATTCCAGGAGGGCCTGCGCCATTTTAATGCTTGCAGGAATGCCTGTACGTTCCATTTCACTGATGGCAACATCTTTGTATTGTTCAATGTATTTTTCCTGATTGGAAATTGGCCGTGTCGATATAAAACAGAATGCGCTTGCACACACAATAGCCAGCTTTAGAGAATAGGGGATAGCAGCAATTGAATTCATTCTAATATGCATTTTCCCATTCGATACAAAAATAATACCAATTTATAACGGGCGGTGGGGGGCCAAATGTGTATATTATTTTATTTCAATGCATTATACAGTATAAAATAAATTAATGTGTTGTAATTATTTCTAATTCTTTATTCAGAAGGGTTAATTCTTCAATTACAATTGATTGAAATCAATTGTAATTAATTATTAGGAGAAGTCTTTAAATAACCAAAAATTCTTACAAAGCACCTGCATTTGACTAAAGTCAAATCATAAATTACGTCTTTGATTTCAATCAAATAAATCTTGAATTGACTTAAGTCAAAGGGAAAATGATTCCAAGGTTTGGGAAATTAAGTAATTTTTACAATTGATTTTAATCAATTGTAATTAGTAATTAGTAATTAGTAATTAGTAATTAGTAATTAGTAATTAGTAATTAGTAATTAGGAGGAAGTCTTCAAACAATTAGAAATTCTCATAAGGCGCCTGCACTTGACTTAAATCATTACAT
>JBGAWX010000064.1:0-14059 GCA_044227375.1 Saprospiraceae bacterium | reverse complement strand
AAAAACAATTCAACGACTCGATGATACAGCACGACAATTCAAACGTGCAGATTATTTCAAAATCTACATTACCAATCCATCGATACGGACAGCCTTATTTACACCATTGGAATCAACAGACGAAGAGATGGGCAAAATGACGGAAACAACCATCTTCGCCCAACTTCTGCATAATGACCGGAATCTTCCACATTATGCACGATGGACCAAAGGACGGTTCCAGGGAGAAGTGGATATGGTTGGTATGGATGCAAGACAATTGAAACCCCAATGGGTTAGTGAAATAAAATGGAGCAACTACTACGTAACCAATCCGCACAAACTGGAAAGCCTGATTGCATTCTGTCAAACCAATGAATTGCAATCAGCAATTGTAACTAGTATCGATATGTTAACTTCAGTCCATCACAAGGGAATTGAACTCCAGTTTATACCCGCAGCTTTGTATGCGTATAATGCAGGGATGATGAATGCGAGTTAAATACCTATAGATTGAGGGAAGTAGGGGTGAAAGTTTAAGGGGCAAGAAGCAATCCCGATTGTCATCGGGAGCAATAAGCAATAATTATTATTTATTAATTAAGATGTTTTATTTTATTGAAATATCATTCAGAAAATAGGACTATGGCCGAAGGGCTTGAATATAAATTAAAGTGGGTGGAAGCCATGTTAGTAAAGCAACAAATCCTCAACCCTATAGGGTTTGAATTTTTGAACACACTTTATCAATCAGCTCCCTATCTTTGAACCCATGTCAGATCCATCAAATTCCAAAGTCGTCACCGGCAAAGCCACACCCCGCGGCAAGTTCCCTCATGTACGGCGGGCAGGGGATTTCCTGTTTGTGTCAGGGACCAGCAGCAGGCGGGCAGACAATAGTTTCGAAGGGGTAGAAGTGGATGATATGGGCACCACCAATCTCGATATGAAAAAACAAACCAAAGCGGTCATCGAAAATATCAGGGATATACTCCATAGTGTTGGAGCAGATCTTAGTGATATTGTGGAAGTAACAAGCTATTTGGTATCGATGAATGATTTCAAAGATTACAATGAAGTCTACAATTCGTATTTCGATTATAATGGTCCGACCAGAACTACGGTAGCCGTTCATCAACTTCCGCATCCGCATTTATTGATTGAAATTAAAGTCATTGCATACAAACCCTTATGAGCAACGAAAAAAAATACAGTTCGATTCACTATGGTTCTTATCTCGGGTTGGATAAAATATTATCTGCACAGGAACCCCGGAGCAAACAACTCGGTCGCGAAGCCCATGAAGAAACTTTGTTCATTATCGTACATCAGGTTTATGAACTCTGGTTTAAACAGATTTTGCACGAAGTGGGTTCTGTCATGGATTTATTCAGAACCAATAATGTCGATGAAAAAAATATCGACGTTGCAGTTTCCAGACTTGAACGGGTCAATGAAATTCTGAAATTACTGATTCAACAAATTCGCGTCATTGAGACCATGACACCACTGGACTTTTTAGATTTCAGATCGTTTTTGTTTCCGGCTTCCGGATTTCAATCGTTTCAATTCCGCAAACTGGAAGTGATGCTCGGTTTGAAAATTGAAAAGCGGATTAGTTACACTCCATATCATTACTACCACGAATTTTCCGAAGAAAATCAAAAAGAAATTGTAGAGTTGGAGTCCAGGAAAAGTTTGTTTACTTTGATCGAATCCTGGCTGGAACGTACGCCATTCATAGACTTCCAAGGATTTGACTTTAAGACAAAATACATGGCCGCCGTCGACAACATGCTCAACAGAGAACGCGATGCTATTTTGAATTCGGATTATTTGTCCGAACAGGAAAAAACAATGCGCCTCAGAATGAATGGCGACAGCAATACTTTCTTTGCCAATGTCTTTGATGAAAATTTACACAATCAATTAATAGAAGACGGAAAAATGCGGCTGTCCTATAAGGCAACCATTGCGGCATTATTAATCCAGCTTTATGGAACAGAACCATTACTTCAGTTGCCATACCGATTGCTCAATGTGATTACAGA
This sequence comes from Saprospiraceae bacterium, assembly GCA_044227375.1. GTDB lineage: Bacteria > Bacteroidota > Bacteroidia > Chitinophagales > Saprospiraceae > Vicinibacter. The sequence goes on along the minus strand of JBGAWX010000064.1, from coordinate 12,029 downwards.
AATGGATGAATTGCTCACAGGCTGGCGATACCGTCATGCACAAATGGTGATGCGCATGCTTGGAAGAAAATCGGGTACCGGTGGATCATCGGGTCATGACTACCTCATGGAAACGGTAAAGAAACACCAGATCTTCATTGACTTTCACAATATTTCCACTTTGTTGATTCCAAGATCTGAATTGCCTGAATTACCTGCTGATATCAAAAAGACCTTGGGCTACCATTATAATTACAAATGACGAATTACGAATTACGAATTACACCCGATGTATCGGGGTGCGAATTATAGGATAAATATGAAGTAACTTACCATTTTATTTTTTCATTTCTAATCATTCATTTTTAATTTTTGAAAAAGATCGACATTCACACTCACATCATACCAGAGCAACTTCCATCATGGGCAGAAAAATTTGGTTATGGCGGATTCATCAATTTGGAACATCATACCAATTGCTCTGCAAAAATGATGATCGATGGAAAATTTTTCCGGGAGATACAAAACAATTGTTGGGATGCAACGCAGCGCATCAAAGAATGTGATGAGCATCATATTGATTTGCAAGTATTGAGTACCATTCCCGTTTTGTTTTCCTACTGGGCTCAACCGAAAGATGCATATGATGTCTCCAGGTTTCTCAATGATCATCTTGCAGATGTAGTACGAAATTATCCGGAACGATTTATTGGATTGGGTACTTTGCCCATGCAGGATCCCCAACTGGCCATTGAAGAAATGCATCGCTGTGCAGAAACATTAGGCTTAGCAGGATTTGAAATCGGATCGCATATCAACGATTGGAATTTAAATGCGCCCGAGTTGAATGACTTTTATGCTGCAGCGGAAGAGCTGGATGTGTGTTTGTTTGTACATCCCTGGGATATGATGGCCAAAGAAAAAATGCCGAAGTATTGGTTGCCCTGGCTAGTTGGCATGCCAGCAGAAACATCGCTAGCGATATGCAGTATGATTTTTGGTGGCGTGTTTGAAAAATTTCCACAACTTCGAGTGGCATTCGCACATGGCGGCGGTGCATTTCCCGGATCTTATGGACGAATTAAACACGGATATGAAGTAAGACCCGATCTCGTCGCAATCGATAATCCACATCATCCCGATAAATATCTTGGCCAATTCTGGGTCGATACCTTAGTGCATGATATCGACATGCTCGATAAACTCATTTCATTATTTGGAATTAATCGAGTGGCATTGGGTAGTGATTATCCATTCCCACTTGGAGAACTCAGTCCAGGCAAACTCATCACAGATTCCGGATATGATGATGATGAAAAGAGCTGGCTGAATTACAGATCTGCAGAGGCCTGGCTGGGCATGTTGGGGGAATGATGACCAATGAAGGAAACATTCAACACTTAACATGAACACCAAATACCAAATACCAAATACCAAATACCAAATACCGAACACTGAACACTGAACACTGAATATTGAATATTGAATATTGAGTGGATAAGAAAATTTTATTCCCACTACAAACCAAATTTTAATTAGGAAACAAGGAAAAGTAAGTTCATGCAACGAGTATTTATAAAAATAAGTTCTTCTTCGAATTTGCATGGATTCATTAATGTTCATATCAGGTCATTTATTGCTTTGACCACCGTTTGAGAAAACTTGATCTTAATAAATCAATTGTGTTCATTAACAAATTTATTGACATTGATCAACTGAGCTCCTGACAACGGTCACACCCATTTTGACTTACTCTTTCAAGCTTTGCAAAAAACCAGAGATTGAATCAGTACGGCATAAACTTTTTATTCATTCATCCTTGACCCGCTTATTCTTTAGTTTGATATTTACAAATAATGACTACGTTTAAAGCATATTCTCATCAACCCTAAGAATCCGGAGGATTGATCCATACAGACAACCATGAAACATTCCTTGCTAATCAAATATGTTATTCCATTTATTCAGTGGTATACTTTGATGATTGCATTGGCAATAGGGTTTGACTATATCCTTCATCGTTTTCAACTCTTGTACATTGGAAGATACTTTGGACTTATCGGAACCTTGATTATTCTTGCTTCATTTATTTACTCCCTTCGCAAGCGAAATATTATCGAATCGGGTTCCCCGAAACGATTGTTGAATCTCCATGAATATATGGCTTGGATTGGATCAATTATTTTATTGGTTCATGCGGGAATTCATTTTAATGCTTTACTACCATGGCTTGCAATACAAATGTTGCTCATCGTTGTGGCCAGTGGATTGGTTGGAAAGTTTCTACTCAAAAAAGCAACTGAAACCTTAAATCTCAAAAAGAACGATTTGATTAACACCGGAAAGAGTCAAGAAGATGTGGACAAAACATTATTTTCTGATTCCATAACTGTTGACCTGATGAATAAATGGAGATCGGTTCATTTACCCATAACATTGTTGCTTGCCATTCTGGCAATATTGCATATAATCACCATTGTAATGTTTAGCAAATGAACAAACTCATTGCGATAGGAATAATTATTGTATTTGCATTTTTCATTTACAAATTTCCCTATACCATGATCAACCCTGGAGAATTGGTAGAAGGACATCTGGATATCAAAGAAAAATGCTTCTCCTGTCACACCCCTTTTGGAAGCATCCCTAACGAGAAATGCATTTCTTGTCACAAACTTTCTGATATTGGTAAAGATGCAAGAGGAATGCTGAATGAAATACCCGAAACTGAAAAAATAGGATTTCACCAAAGTATCCCGAATCTAAAATGCAGCTCATGCCATATGGATCATAAAGGTGTAAAACCAGGGATGCCAATAAGCAGCTTTGACCACAACCTATTATCGAATGAATTAGTAAATCAATGTGGAAGTTGTCATAATAAACCAACAGACATTTTACATCAGTCAATTACAACGTTGTGCATTGGATGCCATAATACAGCGGCCTGGAATTCAGTAGTGGCCTTTAATCATGATTTGATTCAGGGTACAGATCAACAAAACTGCGTCACCTGTCATTCTCAACCAACGGACAATCTGCATAAACGCCTCTCTACAAATTGCAAAATCTGTCATAAGAACACAGGATGGAAATCTCCAGTACTATTTAATCATGATATGATCCAGGGCACTGAAAGAAATAATTGTGCTGCATGTCATCAGGCTCCAGGTGACTCCTTTCATCATTTGTTTAAAGAGAATTGCAGTCATTGTCATTCTACAAGTAAATGGCTGCCATCCAGCTTTACTCATTCAATGTATTTCGAATTGGATGAACAACATAAGGCAGTATGCAATACTTGTCATGCGAATAATAAATTTGACAGTTACACTTGTTATGGTTGCCATGAGCATTCACAAAATAAAATAAGAGAAGAACATGTCGAACACGGTATAACAAATTTTTCAGATTGTGTAGCTTGTCACCAAAGTGGAAATGAACACGATATCAGAACGAATGGCAGAACTTCTGAAAAATTAAACCAAAATGAAAAAAATAAACCCCCAAAGCAAAATGACACTCATGAAAAAGACAAGAAAAAACTAAACAAAGGAAAAGAACACGATGATGACTAATCTGCAGTACTCAAGAACTAATAAAATTAATTTTAAATTTCCCTTAGTCAATTTCTTGCATAAGCATACCACTTTCGACGAATGAGATAATCCGGATCATTTTCAAACTGATAAGCTTCTTTTTCAAACCGGATATTTCTATATGCTAGACTTGAATTAAATCCTTTAAATCTATAAAATAAATATTCCAATGCATACCAAAGGTAAAAGAATATTAATAAGAGTTCGAGTTGTTGGCGCAAATGTATTTTTTCATGATTAATCAACACTTCATTTTCCTTATGCCGTTTCTCCCGTACAAATACAAAAGGCCATAGAGCAATAGCCGTAGCGAATCTTCCGGTTAACACGCGCAATAGGAATTGGCTAACAATGATCATGACAGCAATTTTGGCGAATATAATACCATCCGCAATTCTACTCAAACGGGATTAATATTCCTCTTACTTCAATGGGAATCTTCGGAACCGGTGATTTATCTTTGAATTTTAAAATTCATTTCATGTACCCTAAAAATTTGTCTTTTCTGCTATTGCTCCCTTGTTTTCTCTATTCACAAAATGATACACCTGCTTTCATCCGGGACAGTTTGGACATCTATGTAGATCGTGCCTTAAAGGACTGGCAGATTCCGGGTTGCGCTGTTGCAATAATTAAAAATGGAAAAATTATTCTTGCTAAGGGCTATGGTGTCAGAGATAATGAATCCAAACTGCCTGTAGACGAGCACAGTTTGTTCATGATAGCCAACAATACTAAAGAAGTCACTGGCATAACCATGGCAAAACTTGAATTGGAAAAAAAATTATCGTTGGATGATAAAGTGACCAAGTGGCTTCCCTGGTTTAATTTGTATGATCCCAATGCGACAGCTATGGTCACAATCAAAGATATGCTATCACACAGGATCGGATTCGAAACCTTTCAAGGCGACTTCTGTCATTGGGGAACAAATACTTCCCGAACAGAAGTCATCAGACGAATGGCCAAGGTCAAGCCAATTTATCAATTTCGGGACACCTGGGGCTATTGCAATGCCGGCTATGTTGTTGCAGGTGAAATCCTGGAAAAAGCCACCGGAGTCAAATGGGAAGATTATGTAACCACAAATTATTTTAAACCAATGGATATGACTGAAACACTTCCATTGTCGGTTCAATTTAAATCCACCGGTAATTATTGCACCCCGCATACAATCTATAAAAATAAATTAATTCGGCTTGAAATACCCAATATTGATAACCTGGCTCCTGCAGCAAGTATTTGCAGTTCTATATCAGATTGGGCAAAATGGGTTCAAATGCTTCTGAATGATGGAAAATGGAATGATCGTGAAATTATTCCTCAAAGGGCAATTCAAATGAGCATGAGAGCAGTTTCAAACCGCGGAACGTTCAGACCCTATTTTAATACGGGACATTTTAATCTTTATGGATTGGGTTGGAATCTTTTAGATTACGAGGGCAAAAAAATTGCGCTACACACCGGCGGAGCAGATGGATTTGTCAGCTCAGTTTCTTTGATTCCGGAAGAAAAATTGGGCATCATAATTTTCACCAACACGGATGCGAATAATTTTTATCAGGCATTAAAATGGGAGATCATAGATGCTTATTTGGGTCTTCCATATAGAAATTATAGTGCGTTAATGTTGCCCGGATTTAATGAAATGCGGAAAGAACGATATGACTGGTATCATTCCGTTCAGGACTCAATTAAAAATGCCTTGCCTCCTGGAGTTCCTTTAAATGCATTTGAAGGAAATTATTTGAACGAACTTTATGGGACGATGAAAATCGCACAGGAAGGAAACCATCTCAAAGCGTCCTTCGAACATCACCCCAACCAATTTGCGACACTCGAGTATATGGGCAACAATCGATTTCTATGCACTTATTCCAATCCATTACTTGGTATTAAAGTCTTCCCTTTTGTGATTCAAAATAAAAAAGTGAAATCAGTAACTGTCTCCTGTGATGATTTTGTCGAGTTCACGACTTATGAATTTGAACATAAGTGAAAACAAATATTGACCCTGACGACCGACCACCGACGATTGATTGGATGGTTTTATGGCTGTTGCTTTACTTTTAATGCTCTTTTAATTACAAGTGTTTGTCTTCATGTTTAGAGTTATCCTTGATATGCAGTTTTAAAAAGCATCTCGCATCTACAATTTACCGGCAATCAGAGGGGGCGGTCATCGATGGTTCGCAGTCGAAAAGTTATTTTCCTGAATTTTTCACAGGTAAATCCAAATATCAAATTTTGTTTTAGATTTGTGCAACCCATGATCAGGGACCTGGTCCCATTTTCAATTTTTTTCAAACCAAGCCGTGAATTGTAAAATTTACATAGTATACTTTATTTGTGGTTTCCTGATCAATAAAATGTGCATCGGGCAAGCCACTGCTATATCCAGTACCCCTACCGTCAGACCCGAAATCGTTGGAGACCACATAGATACCGTAAGGCTTTTCAATTCCGGATCCAATAAAGATGATTTTAAGCTGGTCAAATCCACCTTATACAAGAAGGTTGAAAAAATGCCAGTCTTTGTTGGCTGTGAATCCGATACCGACCCTGAGGAATGCAGCAAAAAACGTCTCATCGATTTATTATACAATAATATCAAATACCCACAGGAAGCCAAGAAGCAGAGAATCCAGGGAATCGTCTATGCCAAGTATGTAGTCAAGACCGATGGCGCTTTGAGCAATATCAGGGTTGAACGGGGCATTGGCGGAGGCTGTGATGAGGAAGTCCTTCGTTTCATAAATCTTCTCCCTCTCTATACTCCGGGCTACCAGGATGGTAAACCGGTTCCGGTACAAATCACTTTACCTGTGAAGTTTAAGTTGATGAAGTGAAGATCAGGCTGAAGGCTTGAAGAAGAGATGAGAGATGAGTTATCAGTTCACAGTTCACAGTTAACAGTTAACAGTTAACAGTTAACAGTTAAAATGCAGCTTTTCATTCCTTCATTCTTTCATTTTTAAATTCCATTATCCCTTCCCCAATAAAAAAGTGCAACACCTTTGTGGAATCAGTTCAAACCGGGATAGGTTATGAAGATTAAATTCCCTGGCGTTGCACTTTTATGATTGAATCTATTTAAAGATTCTATTTATGAACAGTTCTTAATTTAGAAAGTCGACAGGCTTATTTTTTAATGATTTCGAGGATACCTTTTGCGGCTTTGGCTTTCTTCCCATCCATTGGAACGATTTGCTCTAAGAGTGTAATGGCCTGCTTTCTTCCATCAGCCATCTGTAAGTAACAAAGGGCTAAATCAAACTTGATTTCTTCTGCCATGACTGCATCCATGTCATTTGAATTTTCATTGAGTTTTGAAAGATGAGTTAGTGCAGGTGCATATTTTGCTCTGTTCATCTGACACATTGCGAGGTGAAACCTTGCCATATTATCATCAGGGTATGTGTCGAGATATGGTCCTAAGATTTTCATTGCTTCATCATAGTTACCGCTTTCAAATAATGCCATTGCTTGTAAAAATGAATCCCTGCCTTCCGATCCGCTTCCGGCCATTCCATATTGCATGGCTTTATCCTTTGCGGGGCCGATAAATTCTGTTGATGGTTTGAAGTTTTGTTTAAATATTTCCTCATTAGAGATTGTTGGACTCCAGAGGAAATAATAAGCGACCACCATAATTGCAACTCCCGCTGCGATTCCGATCCATGTTTTGTTACTTGTTTTCATATTAGTTCGATTTTCATTTGTAATTAACTTCAATTCTTTTTGTTTAAATTCCTTGATGGCCTGTTTTATGATCTGCCGTTCATCATCAGCAGATCTGCTTTGAATTGCTCGTACGATATCATAAAAGAGCAATTCCTCTTCCGTCAATCTGGACAGATCTCTGTCCGGGCCAATTTTTTCCAGTATTTTTGAAAAATCTAAATGCTCCATTACATTTTTTTAGAATGATTATATCAATTTACTTCTCAATTCTTTCATACACCTGAATTTTTTCACCTTTATAAAATCATAAGTATAGTTCATCATTTTGGCTAATTCTTCCAGGGACTTATGATAATAATAAAAGCCGGTTAGTAACTTTTTGCAATCTTCACCCAAAAACTCAAATTGTTTGTACAGCTTTTCCTGCCGTTCATTTTCCAAAGACATTGCATCGGCATCTTCAACCTGAATATTAATCCATTGTTCGCTTAAACTGTCCAGGTTTTCCACGTTCTTCATTTTTCTTTTCTTCAACTGACCCAACCAAAGATTCCGGACAATAGACAATAAATAATTTTCAATGCTGGTACTCAATTTAAAATCAATTCTTCTTATGTTATTTAATAATGCGATCAAACTATCCTGAAAAATATCTTCAGCATCTTCGATCCGGCCACTATTTTCTACAACATAATGGGTAACCGATTTGAAGGTCCTCAAATAGATTTCTTTAAATCCCTTTGATTCTCCTCTCTTTAATAACTCCAACAATTCAGGCTCATCTGCCATCGAAGTTTTAATTTTCATAGGTAAATACAATTATTCAGCTCAAGTTATCACCTATCTGCTGATTTTATTCTAAACTTTTCAAAAATTTAGCCAAAATTCTTAACCTGTGCTCTAATTGCTTGAAATTCAAAATTATAGAGCTCTCAGAGATAAAAGGTAAAACGAAAAAAATACATGTTGCATTTGCCTTTAAGCCATTGAGAATGGGCACTTTCCATATAGTATACATCTAATGATTCATAGCATGTATGGCATATGCGAATTTCTAATTTCACATTCCCTGATCACTCTTCTATTATTTGCATTGAAGCAGATGACCGCCTTCAAATCCAATCCCTCCCTCCTCCAGAAGCGTGAGGTGGATCAACAACCCAGTGGTCAGTACCTTTTTTTCTGATAACCATAACCGGCCTTTTTCTATCTTTCTTAAAGCTTCTTATAACTTTGCAACATGAGCATTCCATATAAACTTCTGGTGATCGTCTCTATTTTGCTTTCGCATGATCTTCATGCAGGCACTCCTCCGGAAATTGCTCAGTCGGTACTGGACAAATTGTATAAGGCACACGGACATTTCAGTCCACATAAACCCAAACTTAAATTTGTCACCAGCAAAGAAAATGTAGCCAGCTATATTAAGTACAATAACACCATTCAAATTGAAGAACAAGCCTATCTTTTATGCAGGTCTTTCGGTAAGGATTCCCTGTCCGCACTTGCATTTCTGCTTGGACATGAATTGATTCATGCCATCCAAATCAATAATGTATTGCCCAAAACCAGTTTCATAAACTATAATAAATCGTTGAGGAGTTCGATTGAAATCGAACAGAACGCCGACATCCAGGGCATCTTCTTAAGTTATCTTGCCGGCTACCATACTGTAGATATCATTCCGGAGATCATCGAAAGAATGTATACCGTCTATGAATTGAGAACAAAAAATATAAAAGGATACCCTACAGAAGAAGAGCGCAAGGCATCTTATAAACCGGTAATCGATCAGGCCAATCAACTTATTGAATTGTTTAAACTTTCAAATGAGCTGAGTGTGATCGAAGAATATCAAACAGCCATTCAATGTCTGGAATACATTACGAGATTTTATCAGGGTAAGGAAGTATATAATAACCTGGGAGTCAATTATACTCTAATGGCTTTAAATTTTACAAGGCGGAATACAGAAACATTCATTTACCCAATGGAGCTGGATTGGAATTCAAGAATTAAAAAACCGAAGACCGGAAGGGGTGAAGAAGAAATGAACCCTATTGAAAAAATTCAACAGCAACAGTACTTCTTAAAAGCTAAAAATTATTTTTCTCTCGCATCCGATTTGGATCCAAACTACATTGTGGCAGATCTAAATAGTTTCTGTGTATTGATCATGATGAATGATTTAAAAGCTGCTGATCAGTTTTATCGCAATCATCTTAGAAGGTTTTCTAACAAAACGGAACAAAAAGAACTGTTTCTGAAAATCAAATCCGCTAACGCCATCCTGTTAGCAAAAAAAGACAACACGACTGAAGCCATTACCATCTGGAATGATTTAAAGAAAGAAAAGAGTGATATTATAGCAACACAGGCAAATCAAAATCTAAACTACCTGGCTAAGAACCCTTATTTACAAGGACCCGCGGCAGTTCAGCCTTGCATTGCATTGAATACTCATGACATTCCGGGTGCCAATTTCAAATTGAGAAATGTGGAAACCCATGCCTGGATTCAATTGGATACCACAAATGGTATAGAGAAAACCCGAATCCATAACACCACGGTGTATTCCAGTGTGGTGAACCGCTACACCGTTTTCACCATCCAAAAAATACCCATACCTAGAAATCAAAAACCCGAAATTGATAAAGGTCATTTAGTGTCGCTTGGCAACAATCAATGGATCTGTAGGTGTAAAAAGGAAAACGAAGCATTTATTTTGAATGAAGATGGTGAAGTGGTAATTAAACTACGCTATCAATACTTTAAAGAAGCTTTAGAGTAAATTTTCAATCTAAGATTTCCCGAAAAAGAATCCTGTTATTTGAGGGCGAATGTTTATGATCATTTGTCTTGCAATTTTGAGAAATTGTATAAACTCATGAACAGGTCTGAAATCTGAACGGGATTTAATTTGAATATGCCAATACCCTATTATTACCATCAGTGGAACATCCACAGTGAATATGAAATCTCAGGATTCAATCCAACAGATCAAATCTGAACTAAAAACCTGGTAAACCAAAAAATTTCATGAATGAAACACCGTTTGGACCTGATAACCAACTTTCAAAACGCTTATATAACTATGATAGATTTTTCATTAATTTAAGAGGTTATTGATTATGAGGTGTTCATATTGGCTTATTAAGAGCATAATGCTCTTTATACTTCCTGGCCTAAGTCTCAGACTGGGCGCACAAGATAAAATTGCCATATTGATGGGTGTTGGAGATTATCCTTCATCTTCCCGATGGCCCAGCACAAATGCATACAACGACTTGCACCTGATTAAAGAATGCCTGATTCAGCAAGGTTTCAATGGGGATTCCATCTACACTCTGATTGACAGCGCTTGTTCACGCGAAGGAATACAACATGCATTTACATCATTCTTAATTCCCAGGTTACACCAGGGAATGGCTGTTTACTTTCATTTTTCCGGCCTGGCGCAACAAGTAAAGGATGCTGATGGAGATGAAGAAGATGGATATGACGAAGCCCTTGTTCCCTTTGATGCTCCCGTTAAAAATCAAAAAACAATTTTTGAAGCGGAATCCTTTGTAACTGATGATGAACTCGAAACCCTTTTCAATCAAATCAGAAGAAAAATTGGCCCAAAAGGACAATTGCTGGTTTCTTTGGATGCATCTACTGCACCAGCTAAAACTAAAAGTCTTGTTTCTACCAGAGGAAGTTCACACAAAATGAGTCCGGTTGAAGATGATGATCAGTATGAATTCTTTGCATCACCGGTTTCATTAAAATATATGGCCCCTCTGATTCAGTTTTACAGCTCTTCATTTACTCAACTTAATGAAGATTTCTATACTGATGAAAATGATTCCTACGGCCTGTTCACTTATGCAATGTGCAAAAGTTTGATCCAACTCAATAAAAATGCAAGTTATAAGGACTGGTTTGAGAAATTAAGAGTCATCATGAATGCCATTTCACGTGTACAAATTCCCGTGTTGATGGGAGATGCAGACGTACCTGCTTTTAAAGGAGGGGTCAAAGGAAAAAAAGAACAATTTGAAGTAACAAAAATATACAGTAAGGAATTGGTCTTGGTCAATGGCGGAAAATTGAATCAAATAGAAAAAGGCACAGAACTCCTTTTCTTTTCAGATTCTACTGAAGTCTTTCATGACAGCAATGCCATTGCGAAAGGAGTTGCAGAAGTAGCAGGATTAATGGAATCCGAAATCCGGGTCATCAATTCCACAGTAACTTCCATACCCAAGAATGCAAAAATCCTGGTCTCCAGTTTCCATTATAAACCGCTGGCCATAAAATTGCTAGTCGATTTGGGTGGTATAGAACTTGAGCAAAAATTATTAACGCATTTTGCATTTTCCGGATTTATTAAAAGAGATCGAATGAATCCTGATTTGCTGTTTGTAAAAACTAAAGATGATATCCTGCAACTGAAGACAAAGCAAGGCGAATTGCTTTTTCAAAAAGAACTGAGCGATGTAAAAGAAACCGAACTTCCGTTTACACTCAATGAAAAGATTGCAGAATATCTCCGTGCAAATTTTTTGCGCAATCTTGAGATCGACAACAAAATGAAAAATCCAAACATAGAATGCCTGATCTCCAGAGAAGGAGAAGAAGTCGCTATTGATGGATTGAAAAATAAAATCATCGAGAATTACAAAAAAGGCGTTTATACTCAATTTGGAAAATACAAAGTTATCCGTGTTGAAGATATGGATGGTCACAAATTTTTCTTCGATGAAAACACTTGGACAATGC
>JBGAWX010000063.1:0-14074 GCA_044227375.1 Saprospiraceae bacterium | reverse complement strand
CATGAACTCTTCTGGAGTTCCTTCAGCGACCAATTCACCGCCATGAATTCCTGCGCCCGGACCCAGGTCAATGATATGATCAGATGCCAACATGATTTCTTTATCATGCTCAACAACCAAAACGGTATTCCCGATGTCAGTCAACTCCCGTAATGAATGGATCAATCGTTGATTATCTCGTTGATGCAATCCAATCGAAGGTTCGTCTAATATATACGTGATGCCGGTCAATTGAGAACCTATTTGTGTGGCCAATCTGGTGCGTTGTGATTCTCCACCAGATAAACTGACTGCCGTGCGATTCAAACTTAGATAATCCAATCCGACATAAACGAGGAAGCCGACACGAGCACGGATTTCTTTAAGGATGTCTTTACCAATGAGCTTTTGTCTTTCTGTGAGTCTGGATTCCACATCCTGCAGCCATTCATTCAATTCAACGATGTCCATATTGGCAAGTTCTGCAATATTTTTCTCGTCGATCTTAAAACTAAGACTTTCTTTTTTCAAGCGGGAACCTTTGCAGGTGCTGCATTCCGTCACAATCATAAAGTCTTCCGCAAACCGCCTTACTTTTTCCGATGTGGTTTCATGGTACCAACGTTTTAGCATGTTGAAAATTCCTTCACTGGCCATGTGAAAACTTCCTTCAAACCATACATTGGCAGCAGGTGCAGGATAAGAATCATCGCCGCCATATAATATTGTGTCCAACGCTTTCTTAGGTATCTTTTTAACCGGTGTGGAATAATTGAAATTGTACCGGTCCGCGATTTGCTTTAGTTGTTTGAATAAATAATTATCCCGCACTTCACCCAATGGTACTATTCCTACTTCATTGATGGTCTTGCTATCATCGGGAATGACTTGTTTTATATCCACATCATGAACCGATCCAAGTCCTTTGCAATCCGGGCACGCACCATAAGGTGAATTAAATGAAAATGTATTTGGCGAAGGTTCATCATAGGATAATCCCGTTTCTGCATCCATCAATCGTTTGCTCAATGGAAAAATTTTGTTTTCATCAACCAGTAAAATAAACAAGACATCCTGTCCAATTTTCAATGCAGTTTGGACACTATACGTGAGGCGTTCTGTTTTATCCGTCTGGACCTGGATGCGGTCAATCAATACTTCAATGTCGTGAATTTTAAATCGATCAATCTGAAGACCGGGTTTAAGTTCTGTGATTTCTCCGTCAATGCGCACTTTATTAAATCCTTGCTTTCTGATCTGATCGAACAACTCGCGGTAATGTCCTTTCCGGGAGCGAACTATTGGTGCAAGGATGCTGATATTTTTACCCTTGAATTGTTTTTGGATGAGTTCGAGCATTTGTTCTTCCGAATACCTCACCATTTTTTTTCCGCTTACATGGGAATAAGCGTCACCGGCGCGTGCATAAAGGAGTCGAAAAAGGTCATAAATTTCCGTAATGGTACCTACAGTGGATCTTGGATTCCAACCGGTCGTTTTTTGTTCGATGGATATCACGGGACTGAGACCATCAATTTTTTCTACTTCAGGCCGCTCGATGCTTCCAATAAACTGGCGGGCATAGTGAGAAAAGGTCTCCATGTATCTTCGTTGTCCTTCAGCATAAATGGTATCAAAAGCCAGAGAGGATTTGCCACTTCCGGAAATCCCGGTAATCACGGTCAGTTGGTTTCTTGGTATTCTTAGTGAAACATGTTTTAAATTATGTTCAGCAGCGCCAACAATATCTATGTAATCGAGATCCCTGTAGATTTCAGTTGTTTTCATAAGAACCGGCAAAGATAAGAGATCTGAGTTAGGAGATCGGGGATCTGAGATGAAAATTTGTTAAATGAATTGGACTTGAATTTAAACTCCTAAATAATGCAAGAGAAATGGGAAATACCCTGAAATGCATTCTTATGTATTAATTAAACAATTGTTTAAAAGATTATAAAAAAATAAATGAGATTAGTTTCTGTAGGGTTATTATCCATTTAAAACAACGCATACGATATTGATGTACCAAAACTAAAAATTAATTTATTAAGTGATGATATTAAAAAAATTAGGAAAAAATTCAGTTGCAAAAGCAGAACTATTATCTAAAAGTTAAAGGACAGTTATAACAAACCTAAGTTGAGGATTGATATAATAATAATGTTGAAGTGACAATCTGGAATAGAAATTATCAGCTTCATGCGATGCAGTGAGTATATAGGTTGGGAAATTTGATAATTGAAAGTAACTGAAGGAATCATTATAATAATCCAAATAATAAGGATCATTCACACCCGAATATTTATTTCCATACAATAAGGTTAGGGAAGCAGTGAATTTTGTCCGGGTATTCGGGTAATGTGATAAGATAGCTTTAGCTTCAATACTTTTTAAATCATAATCTGGTGTTAGATTCTCATCATCCTTTAGCACTGATTTTAGACCATATTCTCCGCGCAGACTATAATCCATTTGCCAGTATTGATTGATTGGCTTAAATTTTTGATATTCAACAAAAAAAAGCGGTCTCAAAGTTTTTAATTCAAATTTAAATATATTTTCTGCTGAATCTGTTGTCGTTGTGGTTTTATTATAGCTATAAAAGAATTGTGGCCTGATACCAGCTTCTATTGAATTGCCCCTATACCTGTTTGCTCCTGAAGAATAATAATACATGTCATAAAGTGTGGTGAAGTATACTATGTTTTGTTCATTGACAATATTCTGAATCCGCAATAAGGAGTCTACTCTGCTTAGATCCTGAATGCTTTTATACCTGTAGTCAAAATAACGGATATATACATTTTCATCCAGCAAATGAGCCATTTGTTCTATTTCAATTTCGGTCACAGTGCGATTCAGGCATTGGTTTCTTTGGAGTTCAGAATAAATCCAATTGCTTTTGTGAATTGAATAAACAGGATATTTCCTGCCAATTCCAACAGAAAGTGGAATTTTAAGATAACCAAAGTGATCAATGTGTTTTTCAGTTCTATTAGTATTGATAAATTGATCCAGACTACTCGTATTAAAGGAGTAGTATAATTCATAACCTAAGCCAAAAAAAAAGTTCTCTTTTGAGTAATAACGGGCTTTTTTATAGCCATTTAATTGGATTCTATTAGTTACCGCAATTGGACTGTCGGAATAATAAGTATCTCTTGTTTTTGTATTTGTATAGGAAATATTACCGAAAAAATCCGATTGTAAATGTAGCTTGTTAAGGAATTGGGAATAATTTGCCCCACCATTGAATTGATATAAAAAATCTGAATTGCTATTGCCACCATTTAGTGAGCCATTTAAATTAAGCTGCCTTATTTGAAGATCCTGATTTTTGTATGTTTTCAACAGGTCTTCAGAAATTTGAGAAACACCATTACTTGTTATAGCAATAGCGAGTTGCACGATGATTAAATACTTCATTGGAAAGGCTTGATTTGGTTAAATCAAAAGTAATTAAAATAATCGGCAGAATAGTTAGAAAATGATTAAGTATCCTGGTAAGATTATTTAACCAGCATGTTTTCTGATTGAAGGAGGAATTGTGAGAAATGACTAATTGAATTTCGAGCATCAAGAAATGACAAGACATGTCATTTCTATAAGCTATCTCCTAAACAACATCAAATCAGTTTTTGGCGGTTCGAAGCCACTTTCACGGATCGATCTTGCGATTTGTCCGCGGTGATATGCATGATGATGAGAAACGTGAGATAAAATGTCTATAAGCTTCATGGAGTAAGGTTCACCTTGCAGATTGGTGAATTCAATTTTATCATCCAATGAGAATTGATCCAAAATAGAAATGAGTTCTTTTTTGTTTTTCAACATCAAATCTTTCAATTGCTGCTCGGTTAGTTCTGCATGAAAATCATAATCGTAAGGAAGTTTTAAAATGCGGTGCATCCATACATGGTTGGCCATGATGATGTGACGAAACATCTTATACGCGTAATCAGAGAGCGCAGGATTTTCTGGATATAATGCCTGAATGACCCTTTGATTTGCCTGATCGTGGTAATCGTAGAGATTTAGGAAATAGTCTTTCATTAGCAATTGTTCTTTAGGATTTATTACAAAAAGATCTGAGATCTGAACTATGAGATCTGAGATTTATTAATCTTCTGCTTCAAAGTCAGTATGGTACTTCTTAACATTTTATAAATTTGATTAGCTTCATCTGAAATCATTAAATATTTTTCATTAGAGATATATTTAGTTTCTTTGAGCAGATCTAACCAAAATTGTGTTTCATCGCATTCTTTTTGAGCTATCCCAAGTTTATGAGTGAAATCTTTGATGCTTTCAGCATTTTTAGCTTCTCGGATATTAGCTCCAACCGAAGTGCCCGATCTTAAAAGTTGTTTACTCATAACAAATTCTTTTTCTTGCGTACAAAGGTCTTTGTAAATGTTTACAATAGAAATTGCGAAGAGGAAGGACTTGTCTTTCAATATTGATTTTGAAGTGTTCATATATTGGGTTTTAAGTGTTAAAAAACAAAAATACTTTATTCCAATTCTATTTTATAACATTTCAGACCAATATTTATTCTTGCATCTCAGATCTCATAGTTCAGATCTCTGAATTTGATTTTATCATTTCTTCCAACAAATCAAACAACTTCCCCGACGAAACTTTTATCACCTCAATCACCGACTCCATAGTTGTTTTTTCGGTTTGACCGGTTTCAGGAGTTGAGTTCGTTACAATGGATACTGCCATGATTTTCATTTGACATTGATGCGCTACGATGACTTCAGGTACAGTAGACATGCCCACAATATCAGCTCCGAGTATTTTTATCATTCTATATTCGGCAGGAGTTTCAAGACTTGGTCCTTGCAGTCCAAAATAAATTCCTTTATTGAATTTAATATTTAAACTGTGGCAGCTTGATTCTGCAAGTTTTAACCATTGCTTGTTATAAACATCAGACATGTCCGGAAAGCGTTCACCTAATTTCGGATCGTATAATCCACGCAATGGATTCTCCGGATGAAAATTGATGTGATCCTCAACAAACACAATATCTCCTGATTTGTAGTTAGGGTTTACTGTACCCGATGCATTCGTGATCCATAATGTATGCACGCCCAATTGCTTCAAAACGCGAATAGGAAATGTAATCTCTTGCGTAGAATATCCTTCGTAGTAATGCAATCGTCCCGATAGAATGATAACTGGATGATTATTCCAGTTTGCATAGATTAATTTGCCGGAATGACTTTCAACTGTTGTGGGTACGAAGTGTGGTATAATTTTAAATGAGATTTCTTTTTTGATTTCAATGCGATCAACCAGGGATCCAAGTCCTGTACCAAGTATAATTGCAAGTCCCGGAACATGCTCAATTTTTTTTGAAATGAAATCTACACTTTCTTGTATTTGGGAATATAGTTCAGACATTAGGGAAGGCTTTACACAAAAGTTTTCAGGCTGTAGCTTTAGGTTGGAAAATTATTTTTTTATTAATTTTCAAAAGTCAAATTTTTTTGGAATATTATTTTGAATAATTTTTTTTTCAGCCTACAGCCTACAGCCTACAGCCTCTTACCCTTAATCCACCAACATCCTGCTATGATCCAATTCCTGATCCACGGTTTCCTGAGGGAGTGAAATAAATTCATATTGTTGATTGCGAAGTTGAGGTGTAAATCCTGCTTCACGAATCGCTTTCTGAATTCCTGTTGTAGTAAAGCGATGAGCAGCACCGGCAGCAGAGACTACATTTTCTTCAATCATGATGCTTCCAAAATCATTAGCCCCTCCATGCAAGCATAGTTGTGCGGTTTGTTTCCCGACAGTCAACCAGGATGCTTGGATGTTTGTAATGTTGGGCAACATAATTCTTGAGATGGCCACCATTCTGATGTATTCATCTGCAGTACATTCATTGTAGGCCCTCTTCAATCTCTGTAACATGGTGCCTTCATCCTGAAATGGCCATGAAATGAATGCAATGAAACCCTTGGCATGTTCCGGCTTTTCCGCCTGCACTTCACGGATTGAAACCAGGTGTTCCATGCGTTCCATTTTGGTTTCCACATGGCCAAACATCATCGTTGCCGAGGTGGTCAGATTCAGTTTATGTGCAGCTCTCATCACGTCAAGCCATTCCTGGGCTCCACATTTTCCTTTACTTACCAACCTTCTTACCCGGTCTGAAAGTATTTCAGCGCCAGCGCCAGGTAACGAATCCAACCCGGCATCAATTAATGCTTTCAATACCTCATGATGCGTGGACTTTTCCAGTTTCGTGATATGCGCAACTTCAGGAGGCCCTAGTGCATGGAGTTTTAACCTTGGGTATAGAGTTTTAAGTTCTTTGAATAAATTACAGTAGAAATCCAAACCTAAATCCGGATGATGCCCACCCTGCAATAGCAATTGTTCACCTCCGAACCTGAAGGTTTCTTCAATCTTCTGTTTGTATTCTTCAATGCTGGTGATGTATGATTCCTGGTGTCCGGGCGGCCTGTAGAAATTGCAGAATTTACAATTGGCAACACAGACATTGGTGGTATTTGAATTCCGGTCAATGATCCAGGTTACGGTATTTCCAGGTACTTTTTGTTTTCTTAAAGCCTGCGCTGCATTCATCAGTTCAGCAGTTGCAGCATGTTCATATAAATACAATCCTTCTGCTGCGGTGAGGTATTCTGAATTCAAAGCCCGGTCTAAAAGACCATCTATAAAAGTGCTGTCTGGCTGCATGGTCGCTCAAATATAGAGAAACGCCATTCGTGGAACATTGTTTTCGGACTTCAAAGGCTTGGAAATCCTTGCAAATCATTAGAAAATGCGTTATCTTCGCACCGCTTTCTAAGGGAGGGGACGGAAGTTCCCTCTTTTTGTTTTAAGAAGTTCGGCCATGCGCTCGGAAGAAATTCAAAATTTATTGGAAAAGAAATTTCAGGAAGAAGGCTTTCAGGATTGCTTTTTGATTTCCATTGAACAAAAGAATAAAAATATCCAGATTTTTATTGACGCAGACAGTGGGGTAAATTTTGAAAAATGCCAGAAAATCAGCAGATATTTAGAGCCTGTATTTGATGAAACTGCCTGGTTTGGTGCAGATTATGTGCTTGAAGTCTCTTCGCCGGGTATTGATCGGCCACTGGTTTTTCCCCGTCAATTTGTAAAGAACAAGGGCAGGGAACTTAAAATTAAACTTCAGGAAGGGGCTGAAATGACCGGAACGATTACAGATGCCAATGACCAAACAGTCACATTAGTGAGAGAAGAAATCCGGAAAGAGGGGAAGAAGAAAGTGAAGGAAATTATTGAAACTCAGGTACCTTATAATACAATTAAAGAAGCAAAAATCATCATAAAAATCTAAGCAAGATGAAACTTGTAGAAACTTTTGCAGAATTTAAAGCCGGCAAGAATATTGACCGGCCCACCATGATGAGGGTATTGGAAGATGTCTTTCGTTCCCTGATCCGCAAAAAATATGGTTCGGATGAAAACTTCAACGTGATCGTCAATACTCAAAAGGGAGACCTCGAAATCTGGCGGATTCGTAAAATCGTACCGGATGGCGAGGTAACGGATGATCTGAAGGAAATTGCCATCTCTGAAGCCCTGGCTATTGATGAGGATTATGAAGTGGGTTTGGAATGTTACGAGCAATTGGAACTTGATGATTTTGGACGCCGTGCAATCATGGCAGCCAGACAAACTCTGGTATCCAGGGTAATGGAACTTGAAAAAGATGATGTATTCCGCAGATATAGCGAACGAGAAGGGGAATTGGTGATCGGTGAAGTGAATCAGGTGTTGAAAAAGGAATTCCTGATTATCGATGATGCGACCAATAATGAATTGATTTTACCTAAAACAGAAACCATACGCGGTGACCATTTCAGAAAAGGAGACATCGTGAGATCTGTAATTAAGAAAGTAGAACTGAAAAATGGTTTGCCATTGATTACGCTCTCACGTACGGATGGAGCTTTTCTTCAAAGGCTTATGGAACAGGAAGTTCCCGAAATCGAAGATGGTTTGATTGTAATTCGAAAGATTGTAAGAATACCCGGTGAACGTGCGAAAGTTGCTGTGGAATCTTTTGACGACCGCATCGATCCAGTTGGTGCATGCGTAGGGATGAAGGGAAGCCGTATCCATGGTATCGTTCGCGAACTTCGAAATGAAAATATCGACATCGTGAATTTTACAAACAACCTGACTCTTTATATTCAACGTGCACTAACCCCAGCCAAAATCAGCAGTATTGAATTGGATGATGTCAATAAAAAGGCAAATGTTTATTTAAAAGCAGATCAATTATCATTGGCAATTGGAAAAGGTGGTGCAAATATCAAATTGGCATCTAAGTTGACAGGATATGAAATTGATGTGTATCGCGATCAGGAAGAAGGCGAAATTGATGATGTGGATCTCGATGAATTCGCAGATGAAATTGAAGAATGGGTAATTGATGCATTCAAGAAAATCGGTTGTGATACCGCCAGAAGTGTACTGAATCTTAGTGTGGAAGAATTGGTGAGACGAACTGACCTTGAAGAAGAAACCGTGCAGGATGTGATAAAGATCCTCGATGAAGAATTGAAAAAAGATTGATCCAAAAGGAAAAGAATATTTTTTGTAATATCATTGAATGAAATTATTAGTTAAAGTAGCGACAGAATTAAACGTTGGTTTGAGCACCATCGTCGAGCACTTGCAGAAGAAAGGTTTTGAAATTGATAACAAACCCACTGCGAAAGTGACCGATGAGATGTATGCTGAATTGACCAAAGAGTTTCAGGGTTCGATAAAAGAGAAAGAGCAAGCAGATCAATTGCAAAAAGCAGCAGCAGCTGTCGTTACACAAAAAGAAAAAGCAAAAGTGTCTGTAAACCTGTTTGGAGGGGATGCGGTCACTGCAGCTCCACCACCGGTAAAAGAAAAACCGGAACCTAAAGTAGAAGAGGTAATTACTGCTAAAGTTGAAGAAGAACAAAAACCTAAACTGAAAGTAGTTGGTAAAATTGATCTCGAAAAACCTGAAACAAAAACTAAAAAGAAAACCAAAAAGGAAGAAAAAAGAAGAACCAAAGAAAGCTGCAAGTTCTTCTGGTCCATCTCCTTCACGAGGCGGTACAACTGAATCCGAAGCAGATAAAAAGAAACGCAAGAGAAAACGCAAAAAAGTCAACACCGTTGATTTTCAACCTGACGATAGAAACAGAGGGTCGAAACGTCCTGATGAAAATGTAAAAGAGGTTACACAAAAAGAAATTGAAGATCAGATCAAGGCGACCATGGCCCGTTTGAATATGGGTGGAAAGAACAAGCGTCAAAAGATCAGGAGAGACAAACGCGAAGAGATGCGCGAAAAGGAAGAATTAAAACAGTCTACACAAGATAAATCCGTCATTCAACTAACCGAATTCGTTACCGTATCCGAATTGGCGAGTTTAATGGATGTGCCCGTAACTGATGTCATTACGACGTGTATGAACATGGGCATTATCGTTTCTATCAATCAAAGACTTGATGCGGAAGTCATCGAAATACTCTCTGAAGAATTCGGACAAAAAATAGAATTCATCAGTGCAGAAGAAATATCTGAAGAAGAAGAAGTGGAAGAAGATGATCCTGCAGAATTGGAAGAACGGGCTCCGATTGTAACCGTAATGGGTCACGTAGATCATGGTAAAACATCATTGCTCGATTATATCCGAAAAGCCAATGTAGTCTCCGGTGAAGCAGGTGGAATTACACAGCACATTGGTGCCTATGAAGTTATTGTTGGAAAAGACAACAAACGGATTACCTTCCTCGATACTCCGGGTCACGAAGCATTTACAGCGATGAGAGCTCGAGGTGCTAAAGTCACGGATGTTGCAGTCATAATAGTTGCTGCAGACGACAGGATCATGCCTCAAACCAAAGAAGCGATTAGCCATGCTCAGGCTGCCGGTGTACCCATGGTATTTGCGATCAATAAAATTGACAAACCAGGTGCGGATCCTGAGCGTATTAAAAATGAATTGTCGCAGATGAATCTTCTTGTTGAAGAATGGGGAGGAAAATATCAGTCACAGGATATTTCTGCAAAAACAGGTGTGGGTATTGAACAACTATTAGAAAAAATTCTTCTCGAAGCGGAAGTATTAAATCTAAAAGCGAACCCACATAAATTAGCATCCGGAACCGTAATCGAAGCGTCTTTGGATAAAGGACGAGGATACGTTACAAAGTTGCTGGTTCAAAATGGAACATTGAATAATGGGGATATCATATTAGCGGGTGATCATGCGGGAAGAGTAAAAGCGATGTTCAATGAAAAAGGAAAAAAATTAAAAGAGGCAGGACCTTCAACACCGGTATTGGTATTGGGTCTGCAAGGTGCGCCAACAGCAGGAGAGAAATTTAAAGAGATGGAGGATGAAGGAGAAGCAAGATTGTTGGCAGGTAAACGCGCACAGATTAATAGAGAACAGGCCACCCGTGCATCAAAACGAATTTCATTGGATGAAGTAGGACGTCGTCTTGCATTGGGTAATTTTAAAGAATTAAAACTCATCGTAAAAGGTGATGTGGATGGATCAGTGGAAGCATTGTCTGATAGTTTAATTAAACTTTCAGTTGAATCCATCAAAGTAAGTGTAATTCATAAAGCTGTTGGACAAATTGTGGAATCGGATGTCCTGCTTGCTTCTGCTTCTGATGCTATCATTATTGGATTCCAGGTAAGGCCTTCACCAAGTGCAAGAGCATTGGCAGAAAAAGAAGGCGTTGAGATTAAATTGTATTCCATCATTTACGAGGCCATTGATGAAATTAAAATGGCCATGGAAGGTATGTTGGAACCAACCAAAGTGGAAAAGATTATTGGTCAGGCTGAAGTCAAAGAAATATTCAAAATATCAAAAATCGGTACAGTTGCAGGTTGTATGGTGATCGATGGAAAAATCATGAGAAACAGTCCTGTGAGATTAATTCGTAACGGAATCGTAGTTTATCCAAACCGCGAAGGCGCAACTGCTGAAATAGCTGCATTAAAACGCTTCAAAGACGATGTCAAGGAAGTAAAGGACCATATGGAATGTGGTATCTCTATTAAAAACTTCAATGACATCAAAGAAGGAGATATCATTGAAGCTGTCGAGATCACTGAGGTGAAACAAAAGCTCGCATAATCTTTAGGTTACATGAAGCGTCCCGCTTCATGTGTAAGTCGTTACATGAAGCGTCCCGCTTCATCTGTAAGTTGTTGCTTGGAGCTTGCCCGTCCAATCAGGCGGGAGTCCTGCTTCAAGCTCTTCGAATATTATCGCTTCAAGCTTGAAAATACCGGTTGAAGCGAGACGCTCCAACCAACTGCCGGAAATTAAAAATAAGCACTTTCCTAATTCAAGATAAATTCAAACTTGTTCAGAAGCTTTAAGCAGGGACGCCAGCGGAGAGGCTTCTGGCAGGTTTGAGCTTTGGTTGTTTCCCGAAGCGTCCTGCTTCAGGTGTAAGCCGTTACTTGAAGCGTCTCACTCCAAGTATTAGTTGTTACTTGAAGCGTCCCGCTTCAAGTTTTAGTCGTTACTTGAAGCGTCCCGCTTCAAGTATAAGTCGAAACAAGATGCGTCCCGCATCAAACCCTTTTTTCGAGCGAAATTCATATCTTCACAGCATGAAATATTTTATTTATTCAATACTGCTGTTTTTAATAGCTTGCAATCCTGGATACAAACCATATAAGATCATCATTGAAAAAGATTATGTCGAAGTTCATTTCGGCAGAAAGATGTCGAGAACATTATTGGATTCCATCAGTGCAGTAGTCGAACAACAAGGAATTCATCTTGCGTTTCCTGTCGTGAAATATGATGGTGACAAATTAAATGAATTGGAGTTTTTGATTTCCGATGGAGTACATACGGGTACTGCAAAAACCAATTTTGTAAATAAAGTAAAACCATTTGGATTTCGTGTGGATCACAGGCCCGGAGCGAAAGTGGGTTTGGAAGTGGGAGAATTGAAGTAAAAATTAGTATTAAGGAGTTATGATAGTCCACGAAACGGGCAAAACTATTCGCAATTTATATCTGAATTAGTTTAACCTTAAAATAAATTGAAGTTGGTATAGTCTTGAATTTTTAATTTGAACTTGAAAAACTGATTTAATATGAAGTCTCAAAGAATAAAATTCGGATTGATTATATTTTTTGTATTCTGGACAATCAATTTCAATTTTTGTCAGCAAAAAGAAATTCAGGCTTCGAATGAAAGATTAAAATTTGTTGATTCTGAAGAACTACCACAGTTTCTCGGAGGAGATAATGCTTTATTAAGGTATATGCGTGAAAATTTGCGGTATCCCAAAATTGCAAAAAAGGATAATATTGAGGGTAAGGTTGAGATTCAATTTATTATTGATTCTTCGGGGATAATTGATTCACCTAAGATTGTGACCTCATTATCTCCTGAATGTGACGCAGAAGCATTAAGGGTGGTTAGGAAAATGCCAAAATGGAAGCCTGGACGGTACAATGGAAAACCTGTCAAGGTATACTTTACCTTACCAATAAAATTTATGTTAAATAGTGAAGTTACTTCCGAATTATATACATTCATTGAACAAATGCCACAATTTCCCGGTAGTGATCGCGCTTTGGTTGCATTTATCCATGACAATTTACTTTATCCTGATTCCGCGAAAATCAACAAAATTGAAGGCACTGTTACCACCAGGTTTATTATTGATGAGCAAGGAAACATAAGTTCTCCTCAAGTCATCAAAGGTTTGTCTCCAGATTGTGACAAAGAAGCGATTAGAATTTTGAAAATAATGCCAAAATGGATTCCCGGACATCATAATGGGAAAGATGTAAGTGTTTCGTTTACATTACCCATTCGATTTAAATTACCTTAAGATGAAAAGACCTTAGCATAAGTTTTTTAATCGCATTTCATTCCGATCTCATAGTTCATCTCTCATAGTTCCTGTCTCCTTGAATTCTCAATTCGTTCTAACAACTCAAGATATTCCCGCGGACTCAATTCCTCCGGTCGTCTGTCAAAAAATGAATCGGATAAAAATTGTTGGTCTTCAACAAATGATTTTAAATTATTCCTCAACGTTTTTCTCCGGTATTGAAAAGAGGTCCTCACCAACTTTTGGATTCTGGTAAAATGTTCAATGGATAAACAATTATTCTTGCGTTTCAACTCTAATACGGAAGACATGACTTTAGGTGGTGGAATGAATGCAGAAGGATTGATGTCAAAACTTTTCTTGCAGTCATACATGAGTTGCGTCATCACACTCAGCGTTCCGTATTCTTTTGATCCGGGAGCTGAAATAATTCTCATGACCACTTCTTTTTGAAACATTCCGATCATTACCGGAATGAGAATT
Source organism: Saprospiraceae bacterium (assembly GCA_044227375.1). Lineage (GTDB taxonomy): Bacteria > Bacteroidota > Bacteroidia > Chitinophagales > Saprospiraceae > Vicinibacter. The sequence continues at coordinate 723 of JBGAWX010000063.1, read as the reverse complement.
GCATTTTGCAAAGTCTTTATCAGGATTTGCGAAGAAATGTTGTAAGGAAAATTACCGCACAATAGAAATGGCTCACCCTGGTAACAAGTCGAAAAATTTACTTTCAACACATCGGCACAAATTAATTGTTCTTCGGAAAGTATGTTGTGATGCATCAGATAATCCTGCATGTCGTGTTCCACTTCAATAGCCTTAAAATTTCTTCCGGCTTTCAGAAGATATCCTGTTAATGCACCTTTTCCGGGACCGATTTCCAATAAATTAGGATAATCGTGTTTTAAGATCACTTCCGCAATTTTCTGGAGAATTGCTTTTTGATGCAGAAAATGCTGGCCGTATGATTTTTTAGCGAATACCAATTTAGAGATTTAGACTTGAGGATTGGTAGCAAATACGGTAAGCTCAGTAATAAAACCGCGATCATTCATTTCAAGCATGTTTGCAATACTGTGTGCAATTTCAGCCGCTTGCAATTTTGTCGGATTAAATGTTCTGGCTTCGCGACCACTGTTGATTACAAAATTCGTTTGTACTTCGCTGGGACTAATCTGCATCACCCGGATATTGTATTTGCGCAATTCAGCTCTCCAGCATTCTGTCAGGGCGGTTAATGCAAATTTACTGGCACAATATGCAGTACCACTTGGGAATCCTGATTTTGCAGCAGTTGATGCGATGTTAATAATGTTGCCGTAATTATTTTTTATAAAATGTTTTGCAGAT
>JBGAWX010000062.1:8783-14089 GCA_044227375.1 Saprospiraceae bacterium | reverse complement strand
ACAGCCTACAGCCTACAGCCTACAGCCTACAGCCTACAGCTTACAGCCTACAGCCTAATTCGCAATAGCAACACCAATCAATTTTCCAATTCCAAAAGTTACAGCTGCCGCAGCTAATCCAAAAACTACCTGACGCATTCCGGAATACCAAAATCCCTTTCCGGTAAATAAGGTAATCGCAGCACCAATAGTAAACAGACCAACAGTACTGAATGCAACACTTAAATAAACCGAATTCATTCCGGTAATAAAGAAAAAGGGAACAACAGGAATGATAGCGCCAATAGCAAACAGGAAAAAAGAAAACAAAGCCGCTTCCATCGGGGAACCTTTCAATTCTTCTACATTAATACCTAATTCTTCTTTGATGAGCATGTCATGAGCTTTGTTTTTATCAAGCATGATTTCATGTGCCATTTCATGAGCCTGTTCAGCCGGAATGCCTTTAGCAATATAGATCAATGCAAGTTCTTGTCTTTCGCCTTCCGGATTTTGTTCCAATTCCTCCATTTCAATCTCCATCTGATTTTCATAAAGCTCCTGTGAACTTTTGACAGAGATCCATTCCCCTAAGGACATGGATAAAGCACCAGCAAGCAAACCTGCAAGTCCTGCAATGAGCACACCGGATTGGCCCTCTGTTGCACCGGCCACACCCATAACCAAACTGAAATTTGAAACCAGACCATCATTGCCGCCAAGAACTGCTGCCCGGATTGCATTACCACCAACAGAGCGGTGTCTTTTTTCAAAACGCGTAAATGCACTTCCTTCTACTTTTTGTTCATTGTCGAGTATGGATTGTAAAATTTTTACGTGATTGTTTTCATTTCCGCTCAATTCCATATTTCGTTTGACTTTTTCGGAAACGATGGCTTTGGAAATGCTTTTTTCTGTATCCATCAAAATGTCCAGGATGTAATCGTATCCAAACCAGGATCCGATTTTATCCAGAATTTTTGCACGAAGTGATGGAGGTGGAAAAACATCTGTATTAAAATGATGCGCTTTTAAAAAAGATTCAGCATGACCTTTTTCAATTTCACTCATTTTCAGAAACACCTCTGCAATTACAGGATCAGTCTCATGTTCAGCAAGTCTTTTATAGAGATAACAGGCATCTACTTCTGTTTGAATACTTTTGGATATCATTTCAGTTTAAATATATCAAGAATTGCAATATCGTAATAATGTTTGACTTGCAATAAAGTTTTGCTCAGGAATCATTTACTTTATGATGATAACTATTGATAATCATTGCAGTGAATTATTAGATTTCAATTTAAAACATCAATAGATCTTTTTATTATAATAGGTATCCGACTAAGGCCAAACTTTTTAAGCAAGAACTTTATTTGGCCGGTTCATGTTTTACCAATGTCTTTTACTATGAGAGAGTAATACCCGGGTGACTAATTTATCATTTTACCAATTGTAAATCCATGATTGTTAATTCTTTAGTTCAAAAGCACAGATTATTATTTTTCAAAAGGTAATTTTTTAATGGCGTATATTTGCGCCGCTATAATTCAAATCCAAAGCATGAAACCAGAAGTTCAGGAGTTTTCAGAAAAAGTCAAACTGGCTTTAAAAACAATTAAGAAGTATCAAAAACCGGATACCAAAAAAGCAATCATTCAGATTCTCAATTCATTTGGTCCATTTTTTTTAGTTTGGGTTGTTATATATAATGTTTGGGACTACAGCATTCTTGCAGCAATATTGCTGTGTTTATTGAATGCACTTTTTCTCGTGCGCATTTTCATTATTCAACATGATTGCGGCCATCAGTCATTTGTAGAATCGACGGGTTGGAGAAAGACCATAGGGTATTTTTCCAGTTTGGTAAGTTCTGTTCCATATTTTTATTGGGCAAAATCTCACCATTTTCATCATATGAATAATGGGATGCTCGAAGTACGGGATATCGGAGATATCAATACGCTTACAGTAAATGAATATGCAAAATTGAGCAAATGGCAACGATTCAAATACAGAATTTACAGATCTCCATTGGTCATGTTTTTCGTTGGTCCACTATATTACATCTTTATTCATAATCGTCTTCCTTTAGTTCATCTTATCAGCATTTGCAATTATTGCAATTTGGTTTTTTTATATACAGCATCAGCACGAAGAAGGGTACAAACATTGGAAGAACAAATGGGAATTTATGTATGCTGCAATCAAAGGCAGCAGTTATTATAAGTTACCTGCAATCATGAATTGGTTTACCGGAAATATTGCCATACATCATATTCATCATTTGAATCCCGCGATTCCAAATTATAACCTCCAAAAATGTGTGAAGGAAATTCCCTGGTTTCATAAGTATACCACAGAAATTACATTCTGGCAAAGCCTGAAACTCGCAACACATAAACTTTGGGATGAAAGTACAGAGCGAATGATCACATTCCGGGAGTACTACCAAATGGAAAAGTTGGGATTGGTGAAAGTATAAAATACAGAATTACAAATTACGCTCCGATGTATCGGGGTATGAATTTAGTGAGTTCACTTTCGCTGAATTATTTTAAAATGATGATTCAAAGACAGGTGTTGCATTAAGCGTCCTTGCTTAAAATTTTGGAAGATTTTCCATATCAAGTTTTATTCTAAATTTTTTCTTTGGAGTCATCGGGGATTCCAAACGGCTTGTTATAAATTCTTGTTTAATATAAACAGCACACATAGTATTTGCAACATGATACAAATATTTCCTGTGCAATGGATCCAATCCGTCCAGGATTCCAGCCAAAACTTCAGGTCTTACTTTTTCAGGACTGTATGCATAATCATGCCAAACCACTATGGAGTGATCATGAATTAGATGGTTGAATACTTTTGAAGTATCATTTTTTACAAAGTCGTAATGGTGATCTCCATCAATGAAGACGACATCAAATTTATTTCCCAGGGATTCAAAATTATAATTCAAGGAGTTGCCCTGTAAATGAATAATTTTTGCGTTTTGCTTCGAAAAGAATCCATGAAGATTAGCATATTTTTCTTCTTTTGAAAGATTAAGGGTGTAGCAATCCTTGCACAAATCGGCCACATTAATCACGCTCTCACCGCGCCAGGTTCCGATTTCAAAATATCTGCAATCTTTAAATCTTTTGCAAAGGATTTTAAGAAGCATGATGTCTGTAGGTAAGGAACCACCATCCAAAAAACCAAACGTATCAAGGGATTCCGAAAATTCTGTAGTGAGTTGATCCAATTCGATCACAGGCAAACTGGATAAATTGCCATGGTTTAAAATTAAGTAGTTCTTCCAATTGGAATCATCTGCAATTACATTATTGAGTAACCACGGGTTTCTTATAATTTTAAATATTGCTGATAGTGCCTTTCTAAGTCTTTTCATTCCTGAATTTAATAATTAATCGATCATTGGAAAAATGATTTGAAAATTTTCAAAATAATAAAATGCGTTTTATAGAATTTCAAATATATTCAAAAGTATTGATTTATAGCGAAGATATGAGAAGCTGCTTGATTGAATTTGAATAAGATGATGAATATCAAGAAGGAATATGATCATTGTCATAGATAAAAAAATAATTTGCCACTAACCTTGGATCTCGAAACGAGTGAGACTGAGAAATATTTATTATCAACATGGAAAACTTTATTGTTCATTCAAAACATTATAAAATGAAATCAAAATTGTATTTTTTACTGGCTTTTATGGTCCTTGGACTTGTTTATTTGACATGTACTCATGACGATACTGAAATAACAGCAGGACCATTAGTTCGCGGTACCAACATACATATTGCTGGATTGACTGCGAAAGATTCAACGCAATGGAAATTTGACAAATCCCATTCCAGTGTATTATGGGAAACTTCATATGTAGGAGCTGCAGGTGCTTTAACTGGAAGATTCAATCAGTTTGGTTTACACAACATTGATTCTACCAAGGCGATTACATATACCACTACCACTCAACCATTGCCGGACACAGCATGGGTCTTTTATGAAAATGAACCTGCAAAAACTTATTTTAACGGGTATGTTCAGATCAATACCTCAAATACCGGAGAACCAGGCCGCGATACAGGTTGTATTATTGGAACATTTGGCACATCTAAGATTGTTGCAGGCACTCAGAATCTGACTCCTACTAACCTGGCAAAGATTAGCGTAAGACCGGGATCAGTAAGATTTGATCCTCAATCATTGGATTATCTGGTTGATTTGGATATGACTTGGCAAGGTAAATTGACTGCACCATTGACAAAAACATTACTAGGAAGATTGCATTATGTTCCAAAAGCCAGAGTACAATTTGGAACTGCAGCAGCTTATGAAGTTTTTGGATTGCAATTGGTATTTCAATTGAATTGCAGGGATTGGGGTATTGCAAGTACCAGTGTTAGTGACATCATCAAAATCACTTGTAATGCAAATTTCAATAATAAGTAATCACCAATAAATAAAATATAATGAAACGACAAATTATTTATATCGGTTTGTTATTCTTTTTGGGTGTCTTATTGAATGGTTGTTACAAAGACATTTACGCACCGGAAAAAGAATATGCACCTCAGGCAGTAAGCTTTAAAAATGATTTAGCTCCACTGTTTAAGAATAATTGTACAGATGTTGGTTGTCATGTTAAAGGTGGTAAAGTGCCTTATCTTGATAGCATACCAAACACGTATAAGAATATTGTTACCGCAAATTATGTCAACATCGTGTTTCCTAAGGAAAGTAAATTCTATCAGTATGTTTATGGTGAAATGGGACCATATACGACCGAGCAGGAAAAACTGAAAATTTACGATTGGATACGAAACGGGGCAAAAAATAATTAACCTTTAAAATTTAAAGCAATGAAAGAAATACTTTATAATATAAAAGCACTGCGATATTTTGGGTTTGCTCTCGTTCTAAGCATCGTAAGTTCTGCTTTGGTGGCTCAGGAACTGGAAGTCAGTGTGGAGAAAACTCCGAGAAAAGCAGTAAAAAATACTTTTGAAAGCGTATGGATTATTGATAACCAAACGGTAATGGTTCCAATCAAGGGAACATTGGAGTTCGATATTTTGCACCGGTTTGGAGTCATAAAAAGTTTTGATGCCATACAGGATCTTTGGGGATTATTTGCACCATCAAATATTCGCTTAGGGATTAGCTATGCGCCAATCAATAATTTGAATTTAGGTATCGGTTTAACAAAGGACCATATGCTTGCAGACGTGAGTGCAAAATATGCTATACTTAAACAAACTCAGGATAGTTGGGCAATTCCTGTAAGTGTTACTTATTATGGAAACATGTCTTACGATGCC
>JBGAWX010000062.1:0-8773 GCA_044227375.1 Saprospiraceae bacterium | reverse complement strand
TCAATTAATCATTGCCAGAAAAATAACAGACAAATTATCTGTTCAGGTTGCACCTAGTCTTTCACATCAGAATTTTGTTCAGGGATATCTTAAACAGGATAGTGTTTTGCAAGATGATGGTACCAAAACAGTTGTTGAAACAAAAACAGCGCTTATGGATTTTGACCATTTTGCAATTGCTTTTTCCGGAAGATATAAGCTTAATGATGGCATGGCACTTATTGTAAATTACGATCAGCCAATTACACAGCATTTGACAAATAATCCGAATCCGAATTTTTCATTTGGATTTGAATTTGGAACGAGCGGTCACTCATTCCAAATATATGCTGGAAATTATGCATTCCTGAGTCCTCAAAGGAATAATATTGAAAACAAGCATAATCCTTTCGGATATACAGATGCAAAGGGTAATAAAATTGCCGGCGGGCAGTTCCTGATTGGATTCACAATTACAAGACTTTGGAATTTATAAACGAATTATAGCTTCCAGGCTATAGTAGTAAAAGCAGTAGATTTACAAAAGAGTACCGGGTTGATCACATGATCCGGTACTCATTTTGTTTATGGCTATGGATAAAGATTTTTTAATAAAATTTTTACGAGCAAAGAAGAACATCTACTTTTATACTGTTTCCACTTAATCCTAAAAGGGTTTTATAATTGAAAGTATCAAGGTGAAAAAAATGATTAAGGCAAGTCTGTTAATTCTTATTGCGATGATTTGGTCCTGCACTGCTTCACCAAAGAAGAGTGAAGGGAATAACCCTATTGCGGAGAATAAACCGGAATTTCACAAAAAACCAGGAAGCAGAAATCAGAATACACTTATTGTTGATTATAAAGCTGCAGTCTTCTATGAGCCGGATTCCTTGCAGTTGGATAGTATAAAATTAGTAACGGATACCAGAATTTTTGAAGGCAGTATGCATGAATACGAATATCAGATGAAAACTGCGCATATGGTGTTAAAGAAAAATTGGACTGATATTCAAATTGTAGATGCAAGAAATGTCAGATATCTGGTTTTTATAAAAAAGGACAGGTCAAAGGAAATCATTGATCTGAATACATTCGATGATGCTTATGGCATGTTTCTGTTTGATACTCAAAAAAGCCCGGTTCCGGTTGATATGACCAATACGGAAGAAGCCTTGTATTTATATTTTGGCAAATAAAAATGGGCACATCAAACTCTTAATTGTCTAAATCTTATTTTTGAGTTGAAATGCATGGATTACATTGCAGGCATATTTTCATAACTTGCATTTTCGAAAACTAAATTATTAGAATGAATGAAAAATCAATTAAGGCGGCATTCTATATAATTTTTATCATTACGGCTCTGTTTTTAATCCCATTAAAACAACTAAGACTTCAATTAGATCTTAATCGGTTTTTCCCTTCAGAAGATCCTGAGGTTTCATTTTATAATGAATTCAGGAATCAGTTCCATTCTGATGTAGACGACGAAACCCTTATCCTAGGGTTGGAAAATGCAAGAGGTATTTTCCAAAAGGACTTTCTGGAAAAAGTGGATAGTCTGACCCAATATATAACAGGCCTTAAATACATCATCAAGGTGTATTCACTGACCAATTTTAATCTTATTTATTTTGATAAAGATCAGTTCAATGCAAAACCTCTCATTCATATTGATCAACCTGAAGGGTATACAGAGGATTCAATCAAATTATTTGAGTCTGAAGAATACAGAAACCTTCTGATATCAAAAAGTGGGAAAGCAATCGCCATAGCTGTTTTTAATGAGCCGGATCTTAAGTCCCGAGAAAAGGATCAGCTTTTACACAGTATTCAAAATAAAATAAACCAGCTTGGATTTGATAAGGCTTATTTAACCGGCAAAATCAAAGTTGAAAGAGCTTACCTAATAATCATAGCATCTAATCTTTTAATACTGCTCTCCATTTCAATTCTCATTATATCTCTTCTTTCACTCTATCTTTTTAGTTCAATAAGAGTGTTGGCGATCCCGATGGTAACTGTTGTGATTTCGGTAATTTGGACGGTTTCACTTATGCTTATTTTTGGATATCAACCGGATAAGCTGAGTTATTGGATTCCGATGATCCTGGCAGTTTTCAGTGGAATCAATAGTATTCTTTTTATCAACCAACACCTGGTTGTTTTAAATTCAGGAGTATCAAAAGAGGAAGCTGCACAAAAGTTCGCAGCTATAAATCTTAAGGCATTTTTTGCCAATACGGCGGCGGCACTGATATTCTTTTCTATGGCAGTAAGTGAAGTGCTGCCTTTAAAAGTATTCGGAGTATTTACAGGCTTAGGCATTCTTCTGTCATATCCTGTCTTCATCATTATCGTTCATTCATTATGTGATATGCTGCCCAATGATATAAATCAAAAGCAGATTAAGTTAAAAGAAGCAATTAGGAATTTTGTTGATGGCTATTTTGAAATCACTATGAAACATAAGTTCGCTTTCGTTGCAATATTTATTTGTATATTATTGTCAGCAGCTTACTTTGCCACCAGGATCGAAATGAATGCAAAAATTACAGATGAAATTCCAAAGAGTAGTACATTAATGGAGGATTTTAATTTTATTGAACATGATTTTTATGGTACCAGAAGATTTGAATTGGCTTTAATTGCAAAGCATCCAGAAAAATCTTTTTTAAATCTCGGTTTATTGAAGGATGTTGAAAGAATTGAAAATTATTTAAAGGACAGTTGTCAGCTCGCATACATAATTTCCCCGGTTTCACTTTTTAAAGGTGCCAATAAGGCTTACAAAGGTGGAAGTAATGAATATTTTGTACTTCCAAATTCGCAGCGTGAGATCAACACATACGCAGGAAATATCATGCAAACTCAATATGCAGATGAAATGCAACGGTATTTTTCGCAGAATGGAGAAACCTTGAGAATCAGCGGCAGATTGCCTGATGTGGATGCCCGGCAATTTGAGCAATTAAGACAAAGCTTCGATCGATATTTCAGAGATCATAATTTTACCACGGAATTTTCATATAAAATGACTGGATCAATTTATATCATGGAGCAATTACCTAATGTGTTAAAGAAAAATCTGAAATTAGGCTTGTGTTTGTTCTTTGTTTTTTTATTGACCTTGGGTATTTACCTGTTCCGTTCGTGGCGTATGATAGTGGTATTGTCGCTTGCTGTCGTTTTTTCTGTAATTGTACTGGGCGGACTTATGAGTGTATTCAGAATTCCTCTTCATCTGGAATCTTCAATTTCTATTCTTATTTCTGTAGCCATAGTTGCATTTAATCTGGTCTGGTCCTTACTTCTTTTCAAACAAAAAATTGCAGGAAATCAGTTGTACCCTGAGGATTTGAAAGATGCACTTATGAAAGTGGGAACATTTATGGCAATTTCCAATATGATTGTACTGGCTGTATTTCTGAGTTTTTTATTTTCAGGGCTGAACATATTTTTTAACGCGGGTTTATTAATTACAGTTAATCTTTTGTTTTCATTATGGTTTAGCTTGACCATTTTGCCAATTTTATTAATTTTGTTCTTTAAAATAAAATGAAAACATAAAAGTATATTGCTGATAACAAAATAAGAATTGAAGAATACAATATAGCCAGGTTTATTTAAAATTATTAAACACTAAAATAGTAGAAATGAAAACTAAGATTTTATTCTTGATGCTCCTATTGGGCTCTGTAGTTATTGCATTTAGTTTCAAAGCTGCCCAAAGACCAACCTGGGTAGTACCGGCAAAGTTCCAATCGATGGCAAATCCAGTAAAATCGGATGCTGGTTCTCTTGCAGAAGGAAAAGCATTGTGGGGAAAGCATTGCCAATCATGTCATGGTAAAACCGGAATGGGTGATGGAACTAAAGCCGCACAATTGAAAACAGAACCGGGAGATTTTACCAAGTCAGCTTTTCAAAGTCAGGCAGATGGCGCAATCTTCTATAAGACTTTAGAAGGAAGGGAAGATATGCCAAGCTTCAAAAAGAAAATACCGGATCAAAATGAAATCTGGAGCATTGTCAATTACATAAGAACCTTGAAAAGGTAAATATCAATTCAGTCGGAATATTGCAAAGGCGGATTACACTAGAGTCCGCCTTTTTTATTTGCTTGAATTAATTGGTATATACTAAATTCTTTAAAGGATTGCAAAATTCCGATGATGTTGTCGAGGGATAAGATGTGATTACACCTTTTAAGCATCTAAATGCTATGAGATAAATCCTGTGAATCTCCGGATTCTATCTTAAATAAAAATAGATGTAAGCCTTTTAATTATTGGTTTTATAAGGCACGCTGACAATTAGATGATCCGTGATCATTATCAGCCATTGAGCTAATACTTATCATTTACCAAAAATAGATGTGCATATATCTTTAACCATTATTCATTTTATGAAAGAATGAATATCGTGGATGTAGTTTATTTATTAAAATTTTAAAATTAAATTAAATATGAAAACTATTCAATCAATCAGTTCAGTGGTTTTGATCTTTTTCTTTGTTCTAAGTGTATTCCAAAGCAATGCGCAAACAAAAAATGAGGAATGGATCGTGCCGGATAAATATCAGAAAATGAACAATCCTGTAAAAGCTGATGCGGCATCGCTTGCAGAAGGAAAATCCTTATGGGCTAAGCATTGCCAGTCTTGTCATGGTAAGACAGGATTAGGCGATGGATCCAAAGCTGCTCAGTTGAAAACAGAACCTGGTGATTTTACAAAAGAAGCATTTCAAAAACAATCCGATGGTGTTATATTTTATAAAGCACTGGAAGGAAGAGAAGACATGCCCAATTTCAAAAAGAAAATACCAGATCAAAACGAACTCTGGAGTGTTGTCCATTATATCAGAACTTTTGCCAAAAAAAAGTAACGGAATTTACGCTTAAAATCTTTTGAGTAGTTATAATAATTCAGACTCATTTTGATGAATCTTAGAATTTTCACATCTCAATTTCAGCAGATTTAATTTGTACATGATCAATTAAAATATTGAAACTTATGTCTAATAGTTCAATGAAAAAAATATCACGCAAAAGATTCTTAGTATGGAGTACCGCTGTTTTGTCCGCGACAGGTCTTCTTAAATTTTGGAATCCAATAGGTAAAAGGAAACCGGAAACTGCAAAGTTCTTGACACAAGATGGAAAGTTAGTAGAGGTCGATCAGGAACATATCAGTTCAACCGGATCCATCATTTATACTTCGGATTTAAAGGAATGGATTAAAAAATAATATTCATCTAACGATCAAACAAAATGAACGAAAATCAAGAATCCACAAGACGCGAATTTCTACTCACGGGTATATTATTAGGAATGGCAGCGGGTTCCTGTAATGATAAAAGCAATCCGTTTTCTACAAGTGAGCCAGTGATCCCATCTGGAGAAAAAGTTAAATTGCTTTCAGTCGATGGTGAAGTCATCGAAGTAGATCGTGCATTTTTAAAACCTGTTCCGGAAACTCCTTTGGTTAGTAATGCAGAGGAACGTATAGGTATTGAAGGAAAGAAATTTGTGATGGTCATCGATTTGTCCCGGTGTAAGAATCTGAAAAAATGCCAGTCATCATGCAATCATGTTCACCATGTTCATCCTGGACAAAGCTGGATCAAGGTGCATTCGATGCAGGAAGCGGAACATTCAGCGCCGTTTTGGGAGCCCACTACGTGCATGCATTGTGATGAACCTCCATGTGTAAAAGTTTGTCCCGTTGATGCAACGTTCAAAAGACAAGATGGCATCGTACTCATCGACAGCAATCGTTGTATTGGTTGCAGGTTTTGCATGGCAGCTTGTCCTTATTCAGCAAGAGTATTTAATTGGGAAGAACCGGATATACCGCTGGAAATTGCACAACAACCCTATCATTGTGAAACAAGCATTCCTCAAAAGAAAGGAACGGTTGGCAAATGTGATTTTTGTCCGGATATGGCAAGGAAAGGAGAGTTGCCGCATTGTGTTTCCGCTTGTCCCAATGGAGTTTTCTTTTTTGGTGATATGAATGAAGATTCCGTTTCGAATGGTTCGGAAACATTTCGTTTTTCAGAATTGATAAAAGACAAAGCCGGTTACCGTCTCATGGAAGATCTTGGAACCAAACCGAGTGTATATTATCTGCCACCGGTCAACCGGAATTTTCCGTATGAATCCGGATTGGAAAATGAAGAAAATAAAGAAAAAACAACTCATTAAAATCAAATATTGTGAATACTTCTTTTTCGATTAAATCAGAACAAGTAATCCGGGACCTGATGCCACAAAAATTTAGCATGTGGGGAAAATTATGGGTTGCTGCATTGTCCATTATTTGCATAATCGGGGCATATGCGTATTTCAGACAATTACAACACGGTTTGGTGGTGACGTCCATGGGAGATTATGTTTCATGGGGAATCTACATCTCAAATTTTGTTTTCTTTGTTGCCATCAGCCTTGTCGGTTCTTTAATCACTGCCATATTTCGATTGGCAAACATCCAATGGAGTACACCAATTACACGCATTGCAGAGATCATCGCCGTGTCTGCAATATTGTTCGCATCATTAATAATTATTGTGGATATGGGGCGACCGGAACGACTTGTTAATCTTGCGTTCCATCCGAGATTGCAGTCACCGATCATGTGGGACGTTATTGTAATCGGTACGTATTTGTTAATTAGTGTGATGTTACTTTATCTTCCATTATTACCGGATTTAAAAATAATGATCAGGCAAGCAAATCCTGATACAAAGTGGTTGAATAAACTGTATCGTTTTTTAGGTTCATTCTGGATAGGAACAGAAGAACAGAAAGGGATCAACAACCATTCTATTGTGATACTCAGCATCATGATCATCCCGGTTGCATTTTGTATTCACACGGTAACCTCATGGTTGTTTGCAACAACTTACAGACCGGGTTGGGACAGCACTAATTTCGGAGCTTATTTTGTAACCGGAGCTTTCTTGGTAGGAGCTGGTGGAGTGGTCATTGCAATGTATGTTTTCAGAAGAGCATACAATCTCGAGAAGTATATCACCGATTTGCATTTTGACAGAATGGGCAAAGCCGTTGTGATGTTGGCTTTTTTATACTTGTATTTTAATGTAAATGAATATCTCGTTCCTGCATTCAAAATGAAAAAGCCGGAAGAAGCACATTTAACTCAATTGTTTGCAGGAGAATACGCCACGATGTTCTGGTTTGCAATTATAGTTGGGATGATTTTACCGGTAATGATATTGATTACAAAACAAGGTAGAAAACCAATGATGGTTTTTATTGCCGGAATCATGGTGGTGGTGGGAGCTTGGTTTAAACGGTACCTGATTGTGACTCCAACCTTGCTTCACCCAATGTTACCAATGAGTAATGTACCTGAAAAATTCAGACACTATTTTCCAAGTTGGGAGGAATGGGCGATAGCCATGGGTTCCTTAGCCGGTGCCATGTTGATCATAACACTATTTGCAAGATTATTTCCAATTATTCCTATTCACGAAACAATTGCTGGTCATGAAGATACAGAATCGCTTATATAAGTTCGGCACAATCATACTATTTACTATTGCATTGCATGGAAATGCATGGAGTCAGGAAGAAACCAAGACCGAAGTGGTAAAAAAACCATTTATCACACTCCGTTATTTTAATATTCAAAATCAAACGCAATATCTGTTTCTTCAATGTCAGTTGAAGGTGGACAAGAAAGTAGAACCATTGAATAAACTTGGTGCAAAAATTTACTTTGATGACGAAACGGATGAAAACAATTTAATTGCAAAAGTGACAACCAATGAACAGGGAAGGGCAATTGCTACAATCCCGGTCACTTTCAAGGATAAATGGCTTGCCTCCAATCAACATAAATTTATTGCAGTCACGGATTCAATCAGTGATGTGGGTGTCCGGCAGGCAGAGGCTGAGATGACTGTTGCACGAATTTCACTGGATACTGTTGCAGATGCAGAAACCAGGACGGTATCCGTAAAATTTGAGGAAAAAAAAGACAGTCAATGGATTCCGGTAAAGGATGTTGAAATTAAATTAGGAGTGAAACGTCATGGATCCATTTTGGCCATTGGAGAAGATGAAACGGTTACAACAGATTCGTTGGGTATGGCCTCCTCAGAATTCAAAAAAGATTCTTTGCCGGGAGATGAAAATGGAAATTTGATATTGATGGCAAGAGTGGAAGATCATGATGCGTTTGGAAATCTTGAATTTGAAAAATCAGTACCCTGGGGACGTCCATTACAATATGAAAGCAATTTCGGTAAGCGAAGTTTATGGGCAACGGGAGATAAAATTCCAATTTGGTTATTGTCCATCGCTTGTTTAATTATTTTTTCTGTTTGGGGAACACTGATCTACTTAATATTCCGGCTTATTAAAATCAGAAAACTAGGATTGACTAAGAAAGTAGCAAGTAGTTAGGAGTTCATGATGAAGAGTAATAATTAATATGCAAAGCGAAGGAGAGAATAAATAGTAAAAAGAATATTCGTTTAGCTAATATCAAAAGCCATTAGTTTATAACTGCTCCCGATAAATTCAAGGATTTATTTAGAAACTAGTTTAATCAACTTTCGACACTACGGACTGCTAACAAACCTTTCATATCATTCGGAAAACAAAATTGCTGCCCTTCCTGTTATTCAGCAATATATGCATTCCCCGGTAATCCGCATTAAGTCTCTTACTAAAAAATTTAATAATCTCCTTGCTGTTGATGGATTGGATCTTGAAATTAATCCCAATGCAATCTATGGATTTTTAGGTCCTAACGGTGC
>JBGAWX010000061.1:0-14182 GCA_044227375.1 Saprospiraceae bacterium | reverse complement strand
CAGACGTTCTTGAAATGTCTTTGAGGCAGCGAGATAAAAATCAGTTTCTTTTGGCTTGAACTGACCCAATGTGTTATCGTAAATATCAGTCTGAGGAATATCTCCATAATTTACATAATGAACACCACCTTGAACATTCAGATTCCACTTTTTCAAATGGTCTGAATAAGAAAAATGTCCTGAGCCAATATCTGCAAAATAAAACTGGTGTGAAAAACAAACAGTGCCATCCAACTTGTCGGTCATTAATGAAGGATTCTGAAATACAACCCCTGGATCTGTTGCTCTCCATGCAATTGGCATTCCTCCTAAAGCAGCAATACGGGATCCGGGAGATAAATTTAAAAATTGGTAAATGTGTTGACCGCCTGTCTGTGCAAGGCTGATATTGATGATCAAAATAAATATTAATGCACTAATGCAGTATCCTTTGCCCATGTTGTAATGCATTTACCTGATTCGCAATTCATAATTCGTATCAAAATTCCAGTTGTATCATACAATTTTAATTCACCACTTTCTGCTGGAACATTTTCTACCCCATTATCCAGTTGAATGTATTGACCTTCTGCTTTTTTATTCCCATTTTCATAGTATTCCACAAAAGGTCCATCCTCAACATTATCAGCAAACCTAACGATTTCTTTCAACTTTCCGCTTGGATAATATACTTTGACATCTCCCGTAATGACATCATGAATGTAATTTGCTTCCATTCGCAATTGTCCGTTTGGATGATAGGCTTTATAGGGACCATGAAATTGATCGGCAACTCTTGTTTCTTCACTTTCCAAAACTCCATTTTCAAAAAGTTTCCGAATGCCTTCTAATTTTCCATTTACATAATTGCTTTGCTCAACCAATCTGCCCTGATCGTCAAAGCGTTCATACAATCCATGTTTCACTTCTCCGCTTTTTTCTTTAATGATCTGAAATCGTTCAATGATTATGCCCTGACTATTTTTATTTTCAATAATCTTAGTATCATTACAGGAAATGAATAACATGAAGCTAAGGAAGATCACAGACCAGGAATTAGCAAACATGGATGAATAACGACTAAAAAATGAATTCATTGCCTTTCAATACTGAGCAATATACATGAATTTCAGGTAATCTAAAAAATAAAAAGCCCGGTTGTTAACAGGGCTTTTTTCGGTCGGGAAATGTTTCGGTTCTTAGAAAAATTTTGATCTGTTGTCTTTTATTTTAAATCCTTTTTTCATAGACTGGACTATATAACTGGCGGCTACCGATTTGGCCGGATGTATATAAAACTTACGAATGGCATCATAATTCGGAGTCGATGTTGAAATCTCTTTTTTCAACACTTTAAAAATATAAACACCATTTTCTCCTTGAATGGCTGGAGAAGTTTGTCCTTCTTCCAATTTTGCAATAGATGCAAGTGCCTTTGCCTCTTCCCCTAAATTAGGGATGTAACCACTAAATGGAGAAAGGCTTCTCACGGTATCGATTTGATAGATATACCCACCCAGATTCGGTTCCAAATTTGAAAATTGTCCTAAAGTTTTTTTGATCACCTCAAATTTCTTCTTCTTTACGAGTTCTCCTTTCAACTGATCTTTAAATGCCTCCACGGATGAAATTCCTTTTGGAACTATTTCTGCGAGTCCGGCAATAATATATCTGTTTACATATTTTTTTTCATCTTCCTGCAAAGTATATACTTCCGAACTGACGTCACCAACTTTCGTACCTTTTGCATATGCCCATCGGACAATTTCTCTTGAAGTACTGTTTGCAGTTGGCCCTAATTTATTGATAAGATAAGAATTCGCAAACATATTTCCGGCAACCTCCAACTTATATTTACCACCATCGTTCAGTGCTTTCTCCAAAGCATCGAGAGTCCTGTTGGTTTGTACCAGATTTTGTGCTTCGTCATAAACAGAATTGGTTATTGCTTCACCTGGAAGTATCGTTTCAGATATGGTTGCAATATGAACTCCTTCCAGTTTGCCGTCAAATCTCGCTTCATCGACACGAACCAAATGCACCCCAAATTGGGTCAATATGGTTTTCATTTCACCTACATTGAGTTGGTAAAAAATCGCATCATTAAATGGTTTAACCATTTTGCCCGGAGTGGCAAATCCAAGATCGCCGCCTTTCACTGCTGATCCTCCATCCTGACTATATTTCATAGCCAAGGAATCAAAACTTGCTTTACCGGTTTTGACAAGTGTAGAAAGGCTATCCAATAACTTCAATGCGGTAAGATATTGTTCGCGTGTTTGAACGCGAATTAGAATATGACTGGACTTTACAGAATCTGCAATAGGTTTTTTATCCAACAATTTTACAATTCTGTATTCTCCCTGATCGATAAAAGGTCCAATTACACTTCCTTTTTCAATTTTGAAAATGGTGTCGCTAATTGTTGAGTTTACTTCAAATGGTCTTAAATAAGCATCATCCCATTTTCCTAAATTATTAACTACAAAACTTGAATCGTCTTTAGTGTTTTTCAGAGCTTCAATTTTTGACTCAATGGATGTTCTTATTTGAGTAGAATCTTCTGAAGTTGGTGTAATATTTAAAACTGCATATTTTATAGTGCGTGTTTCTTCGTCGGTTTCAACTGCAGCTTTTTTTTCCATCAAAAGATTTTTATAATCTTCATCTTCAATTTTGATGTCTTCTTCATTCACAATTCCATATCCTATCACTCCATAAACAAAATCCATTTTCATGTTACTTTCATATTGATTTCGATCAACCATAAAATTGGGCATGAAAAGTGATTTTGCAACAAGAGAGCCTAGTTTTGAAGACAATCTGTCTTTTATAATTTCCTGCTCCTGCACAATCCAAAAATCTTTCAATCTTGGATCGAGATTTTCATCTTCAATTCCTTGCTTGAAGGTATTCAATTGCTCACGATTAACTTGTCCTGTATTAGGATCTCTAAAATTTCTTTCAATCACCGGTGACAGATTATAACCAAATTCCAATTCTTTAATTTCAGCTGGACTAACCCCGGTACCATTATTAGGAGCATCTTTTTCAAGGACTGCTTTTTCAATAAATTGATTCCACAAATAATCTTTACGACCATAATAATCGGTCTCTGAATTGGCATAAAGCACTCTTTCAGTACGCTGAAACTCAGGCCAGCTCAAGGTTTGGCCGGCAACTGAACCCACAGTATCTGAATTGTTGAAGAGGCTGGATGACTTTCCCGAGGTCATATCCATGACAATAAATCCAATCAGGGCAAGAGCCATGAGGATCGTGACCATCCATAATCGCTTTCTAATACTAGTGATAACTCCCATTTTCTAATTTATTAATTCTTTGTATTTCAATGTTTTAAAAGAAAAATGACCTAAAAGAAGGTCATTTTTTAAGGATTGCAAAGGTAATAGGATTAGAGCTTATTTAATAAGCAAAAACGGAATTTAAGCTTCTTCAAACTTATTCAGTGTTTTCGGGTGATCTTCCTCCACCCTTCAGAAAGTTTATTCTGCCAATTAAGGCCTCCTCAGAACATCTGGATAATGAAACCCGGAAACATAAAATGCTCCTGCTTTCTGTTTCAATTCCCCATCAGCAAACTCACCGAATCCCTAGATTGATGCTATTTATATACCATTGTCATCAGATACATCCCAAGAGTATCATTTCTTTGGTAGTCACTGCCGGACAATATCGTCTGGAATTCAACATGTATATCCTCACTTTCGCAAAAATGATAGACCACTTCCGGATAAAACACAGCGTTCCTTTCCAGTATACCTAATGATAATGCAATACAAAATCTGATTTCCTGATTTGTTTTATCCCAAGTGATTTTTGAGAAATAGAAATTTTCATCAAGGATTTCTATATTTTCATTGCTCAAATTAGAGGGTAACCGGTAAGAATTCATGATTCCATTTTCCCAAACGTCAATTCTTAAAGAGTCCTTGCTGATCACTTCAAAAGATTGAACAAAGACTCCAAAAGCCAGACTCTTTATATATCCATATAATCCATCGGCAACTTCTGACCTGAACTCCGAGAGATTCCCGGACCTGGAATCAATCTCCACAAATGATTCCTGATCACCAATAACAAAAGCTTTTTCATTTGTAATGACTGAATGATGAAAATCGAATTTAGCCGGAAACTGCTGCTGATCTTCCTCCGTACCACAGGAAGCGAAGAATCCGGAAAAACTTAAAGTAAACAATAACCATGTTTTCATAATGAAAATTTATAATTAAGAATAGGGTTCAAAAAATTACACTGCAAATCCTGCACAATACTATTTAATTTCATAAAGTCAATTTAATTTATACTACACCGCTTTCTAAATTATGATATTAATGTTTTACAAATCGCTTTATGGCAATGTTTCCTCTGCCATCAGAAAGTTTTAAAAAATAAATACCAGATACCAGACTTTGGGTGTTCAACAAGATGTTTCCATTGATTCTTCTCGATGGTAAATTGAAAGTTTTTCCTGTCAAGTCAACAACTTCTGCAATGAGCCGGTCATCTCCATAATACACAATTTCTATATTGAGAAGATCAAGTACAGGATTAGGCTGGATGTTTAGAATGGAAATCGCAACGTTATCATTCAATACATGTTGTTCTTTCCTGAACTCAGTATATTGCTCTTGCGCATTGAAATCAATATAACTGATAAATGCAGAATGCTCAATTGAGTTTGCTTTGATGATGTTTAGGTCCCCTATAGGCCTCATGGAACTGGTGCCAGTAATATTACCGCCTAAATAAAGTACCTTTTCTTCTGAATAATAAAGAGCTTTTAATTCCTCATCATCACTTACAGAGCCAAAGCGTTTGTTGTAAACCACCCTTCCCTCTGGATCATAATTGATAATTACGATATCCTTGCCTTGTGAATGTTCGTAATAAGGATTTGTTGTAAATAAAGTAGACTCACCGTCAACATTCAATCCCAGAGCGATGCCTTTATCATTCAGGTATTCCAAAAACATATTTTGAATATCAATCCCTACCTGATCAAAGTTTTTAATCCAATTCAAACCATTCGGCGAACAACTTAACAGCACAATTTGCATTTCTCCGGGTAAGTTGATTGAAGTGTTACCAATTGAAATGTTATTGTTGGCCGTACCAAGTAAATAATAATTCAATCCATCGGAAGAAACTTGGAGTTCCTTTATTTTAAAATTATTGGAAATATTCATGAATGGTTGTACTTGTATCGACCCGGATTCATTCGTGCTTAATAAAAATGTATTCGCATCATTTCCCGGATGAATCTCATTCCCATTGAGTCGCATTGCCTGTTGTCCTGGAATTCGTTGAAATAAATAATGCGAAGTGTACTTGCTGTTTTTATTGAGGAGCATTGCTCCTGTAAGAATATTAATTTCAGTCAAATTCGAATCATCATTCCGGTTAAGTATAAATACCCCATTTCCAGATTCACTTGAAATGGATTCCGAATTGAAAAATAATTCTCCATTAAACTCGCCAAATGCTGCAAAGCCATTTGCAAGAGGACAAAAGGATAAAAATTTTAAGGAATCGGTACAGCTTAACACACTAAAATCAATTGAATTGTAATTGCCGGAATAAATTTCAAACTCCCTATTTGAATTTCCTCTGCTTATTAAGTTGATTCTGTCTGTCTTTGCATTTTTATTCGCGAATAAAGCTCCTTCAAATTCTTCCAGTTTATTATAGATTTCTCCTGGCTCATATTTCTGGTAATAACTCGTCCCGGCCTCATCTTCAAAGATTCCATTAATTGTCGTAAAGCCTTCGGGTTGATAGAAGGTCGAAAAACAATTAAAGTATGTATTGCCTTGTTGAATTGGAATGAACTGTATTGCTTTAGGATCTTCACTACTTTTCAAAGCCAATGTGCAACTTCGCGGCAATACTTTAGGCTCAAGGCATATTCCGTATTTCTTTTCTATTTCAGGATCATTGCATTCACAAAAGACAATATCATTTCCTTCAAAATGATGAGGCTCACAAGTCGAGTAAACAGTCCAGTTTCCAAAATCAATGGGAGGGTGAAAATCCTGGCATTCAAAATCATTGATGTTTGTTTTTATTACGGAATAATCTTCCAAGCAAAAAGTGACCCACACACAATACCGTTCTCTTCTATCTCTGTATGAATCCACTAAAGCGGCAAGCTTCGAATTGTAGAATTTTTCTCCATCATCCATCACAAATTTGGACCAGCACTCCAGTACATCCGTAAAATTCAAGGTCATCGGTGTGCAATCAGATGGTCTAGGCTTTCCCCCTGCATCTTCATAGTTCCTATCATTGCGATAAAATGGTAGAAAATCATCAGGGATAAAATGTTCCCCGCAAATCCAGTAATCCTGATTTATCAATCCGAAAAAAGATCTGCATTTCACCTTCCAGCAATCACCATCTTTTATGATGCCTTTAAATTTTCCACCGAGTTCTCCCCGGGCGGTTGCTACAATACAAAATGGATCCTCCTGACAAATCCAAACATGATCGCAAAAATTACCACTAAGTGCAGATGCATCAAGTCCCAATTTTTGAGCATACATGATCAGTTCCAATCTTCTCATATGCACTTTCTTTCCAGGAATTGTTTTTATCAAATCCGGATGACCCATGCACCTCACTTCTACATTGGCACACTCTTTAAAAATAAATTTCTTACAATTGCCACCTACTTGATTAAGATCAGCTCCTGTTCTTTTTCCTTCTACTATCCGGTTGTCTTTACAAACTAAATCATAGATGCATGAAGCCAGGCCGTTCGTTTCCTCATATCGATTAAACTCCTCATGAAGTCCTTCTTCACCTAATTCAAACCGGATTTCGAAATAACATAAGCCGATCCATACATTAAAGTGATATTCTTTGTTACCTGCCAGTTCCTTTAATGTAAAAATTACAGGATTAGAATGATCATCGTAAATTTTATCCAATGGTAGACAATCGTCGCAGGGCCTGTAGTCATAACTCACATATACGGATTCATTTTTCGGGTTATTGATTTTAATGGTGATTTCTCCATCCCAGAATCCTTCACAGGGTTTAACAGGATTTAATAATTCTATAGGGTTGGTGTTGATTTCCTTTTCTATTGTGCAGTTAAATTTATCTGTTATGGTCACTTTATAAAAACCACCCACCGGGACTTCAATCAAATCCTTTGTATTTGCACCATTTGACCAAAGAAAGGTATATGGTGGATTACCTCCTTTTGGAAAAGAATAAACATTGACATTTTTCGGGCATTTGTATTCAATGTCCAGATTAGCAGATAATACCTCCGATAAATCCGTGCATTGTTTAATTGAGTTTAAGCAATCATCAGTTATTGTAACACAATACACTCCAGCACCAAGATGAGTTGTCCCGGAACGGAAATCTCCATGAGACCAATTATAATTATAGGGTTTACTTCCTCCGGTAACCGTCAATTGAATTTCTCCATTCTTTTGATTCGGACATGGAATCCTGCTGGTACTTTTAAGTGTAAGTGGTTTTCCACTTCCTTTTATTTCAAAACAATCCTCTTTGGAACATTGTGTCGTATTCGATGTCACAATAACACAATATTTTCCAATGGCAAGCTGATCAATCATTGACTCCACCACATCAGATTCTTCGAATCCGGTGGACCATTTAAAATGGTATTTGTCATCAGGATAATTACTTGAAAACGCTTCTATTGAAATCTTGCCGTTATCCCCATCACAAGCCTTTGTAACATTTGGAAACATGTAAAAATCTTCCGGAGAGACCAATTCAATTGTAAATGAACCGGTGCATCCATTTTGATCTGTTGCAATCAGGAAATATTTACCAGCATATAAGTTTTCATATTTTCCTGTGGCCGGATCTTGTGGAAGATGATTGCCGTGTATATCTTCAAGATGATATTCATAGGGCATTCTTCCTCCATTAGCACTGGCATTGATAATCCTGATATTTCCATCGTTGAGTTGACAGTCTGAAGGATTAGTTATTCCGGTGACTACATTGAGTGTGATGGAAGGACAAATTGTAATGCAACTATGAATTTCACAACAATGGTCATCCTGAACTGAATAGCAATATGTTCCTGCCGTTAAGTCCGTCAGATCAAATTGATTTATACCTTGCTTGATTATATTTCCTGACTGATTTTTCCATACAATATAATATGGAGGGACTCCACCTGTGATTTCCAAATGGATCCACCCATCACCTGAACCATTGAATGATTCCTGTTCATAAGTCAGATTCAAATCTCCTGTGCTGATACAATCCTGGGAAAGGATGTTGTTCTCGACATCTACCTCCATCAGCTTAGTACAATTTTTAAAGCAGAATTCGTGGACATTGTCGATATCTCCTCCTTTCCTTGAAGGTTTCCAATTTGTTTCACTTTCACGAATTGGAATTGGCACTGGTTTTTGTGAAAAAACCGTTCCGCCGGACATAGCTTTCATGTCCAGTATTTGATTTCCCTTAATGTCCGTTCCCGCAAATTCAAGATGCCCAACATCTCCGTCCTTCAGGTAATTAAAATTTTGAAATGATGCCGTCCACTGCAAACCACCCTGATGATAAAAAGGGATGAATAAACCCGGAAACTCGAGTATTCGCCCGCTTAATTGAGACAAGGCTTCACTAGTACTTACATTGACTGTAATGACACTGTTTGCACTTACATCTGTACTCCTGCATTCATAACCTGAAAATTCAGGCCCGTCATGAGTGCAATCCCAGGAAGCAGAATAAATATTAATACCGTCAATTAATACATCAACCGATTTGATGTAAGGTTGGAAATTATCAATTTGGTCAGAATATAGTTCACCGTCTGTAATGTCACCATTGATCGTTTTCAAAATCGATTTAAATTCATAAGTTCCATCGGCATATCTGGAGTCTTCCGGGCAATAAGAAATCAGCATTGATTTCGTGCCTGACATTTGATCATCGTTGTGAATCCGGTGAAAAAAATCACTAAAGAAAAAATTATCAAATTCCTTCGGTTGACTATCTGCATAGGCATCAGGGTATACTCCGGTCACATTGAAAGAACCTGAAGTGTTTAATATTTTATCTGGAAATGCATCAGCCCCAAGCAGACCTCCGTACTTAATTTCAGAATTGTAATTCGGGCCCGAAATGATTTCCCAATTACCATTCAGGCTGGTATTTCTTATATTCAATTCAATTGAATTTACATTGTTTAGAGTATTAAACCTGCTTCCATTATGCAATCCGTTGGGGAACATAGGTCGAATCAAAATGGAATTTGATTTCGTACCAGGATATTTGATATCAATTCCTTCCGTGATATTGTTCAGGTTGTTTGTTGGAGAATAAAACATGTTTATTGTTGTGTAAACAGGTACATCATAATGCAATGTTTGCAAAGGATTTTTAGACACCATGTCATTGGAAATGGTATTGACACCGTCCGGGAGTTGTTCGATATGAAGGTGTATCGGATATCCACCAGATCCGCCAATGGGTCCTAATGGTTGTGAGGCATGGATATAGTCGACAACATCATGCAGCATTCCATTATAACTGACTTGTCCGGTTTCTTCTGCAAAAGCCAATATCACCCCGTTGTAATCGATTACAACCACATTGATTTTGGGTTTGCCCGACATTTTAAGGACATGACAATTGCCGGCATTCAAATTTGTAAACAAGTGCAAGTAAGCCAGATCCGAGGTGCCATCTACGACCACGTATCTCAGGCCTCCTGCTTCACCATAATAAAACTGCCCTCCGAGACATGAAAGCACCAGATGGTCTTCACATTGATCACAAGTAAAATCGATGCCACAATGCCAATTGTATCCGGGAATTCGCCGTGGTCCAAAATCACTGGAGACCATTGATGAAACAAACGGTTGAATTTCAGTAAATACCATATTGGCATCATCGTATACCTGAAAATGCGGTCTTAAATAATCAGTTTGTTGGCAGAAGCCTTCCAGTGCGAACACCGGAATAAAAAGAAAGAATAAATATCTCATAGCTAAAATGTTTTACAATCGAATTTGAATTCATGCAACCATACATTTCCTGAGTATTTAATTCTTTCTTTAATAACCTTATTCCAATCGTTTTGACTCATTACACGGATACACCGCATCCGCTTTTCAAGATCGAAAATCAATTCTGTAAACCGGTGATCCGCCGACTTCTTATAAGATCCGAAACTTAAACTAATTTTATAAGGATGCTCGGACTCGTAAAAGTCTCCATAATCTTCATTGGGACTGTCAAGTTCTTCTTCATAAATCAAAACCGCAGATTCCACATCATATATCTTCAAAAAAGATTTTTCCAATCGCTGAAATCCTTCACCCAAAATTCCGCCGCCATTCAGCAACAGATATTTTCCATTACTCGTCATCCAATAATTTTGCAACATATTCTCCAAATCTATCAACCGGAAATTTTCCTTTCCCGTTGAATCCAAAATGACTAAAGTGGAAATCGATTTGAGAATTCCCTCATTGGAATCCATGGCATACAATTTATATTCAACATTGACGTACCCGTTTTCCTGTACTTTGAATTTATTATATGCATAATATTTTACGGCATGTCTTTTCCAATCCAATGCATGGCCTGACAACTTAAGGGATTTGTGGCTGGGCGGAGGATAATTGAATTCAATCACCTTCCTGGTTTTATCTTTCAGATACGGGTTGTTCTTATTGATGTCGAATGTTCTGATCTTTTGATCATTCAGATCATAGAATTCAATGGACTGA
Organism: Saprospiraceae bacterium; assembly: GCA_044227375.1. Taxonomy (GTDB): domain Bacteria; phylum Bacteroidota; class Bacteroidia; order Chitinophagales; family Saprospiraceae; genus Vicinibacter. The sequence goes on along the minus strand of JBGAWX010000061.1, from coordinate 3,440 downwards.
TCCAGTAGCGGATAATAATCCGGCTTGCTTGTTATCCTTTTTTGTATAGATAAAATTCCTCTTCGCTCCTCCACGATTTCTTCATCCAATTGCTTCCGCCTTGTTTGATTATTACTCCTCCTGGAAAACTTTTGTCCATCGTAATCCAGTTTATAACTTCCAATAATTCTGGTACTATCACTTAATCTGAGAAACATGGCGATACTGGAATCACTCAAAGGATGCCCTCCGCTTTTCTTTCCAGCGTTCTTAAGCGAATCTATTCTATAATATGGAATGCCTAAAATTGCAGTATCCGTGGCTTTACTATGGTTGTCCTGATTCGTATCATCACTTGGTATCCGGTTCTCAGATTCTAAATTTATATTCTCAACAGTGAGCATCTCATCCTCTGTCTTTAACTTCCTCGATGAACATTGTATGAACAACAGGAAAATGCCGGTAACAATTAATATCGACTTCATGATTAATTTTCTAGGTGTTATCAAATCTTAGATCCCTGATATCTCAGGAAATTATCACACGCTGATCACCGACAATTTAACATTATGGACTTGTCTGCACTCATCGTGTTTCATAAATCAAAAATAGCCTTGGTTTGTATAATTTTTTATGAAACTTATCCTACAATGTAAACTTTTTATTTAATTCGCCATTTTGTTGATTTAACCAAAACAAACGATTAAAAATTATTACTCCTGTATTATGAAAAGCAGATTGAGACCTGATGGATATATGAAGAGTGCCCTCGGACTGGCATTACAACTTGATCAACTTATAACAGTAATGCACGCTAATATTTTTTAGCTTCAACATATAAACTCCAACAAGCAGCGTGCTGGTTTCAATCCTGTTTTCATCGTCCTTGCAAATAACCTGTTGCCCAAAGAGGTCGTACAGCGTCAATTCCGATTCCAAATAGGGTAAAATCTAAAGATGATATAATGATAAGGATACGGCCAAATAAAATTCATATTGTTCATATACCCAATTGGTCCCAACCAGCCATTTCTGCACAAAGTTTAAAATGATCTGAAACAAGAGGCAAACGCCAATCAGAATTTTTCTCCAACCTTTTTTTAAGGAATGATCATTGAATTGCTCAACATAATGGTGAATCGGAATTGTGAAAGTGTTGAGAAAGGAATTTGCTAAAAGGCATAGAAAGGATTAAATACAATTAATTCAAAGGAAATTTCCGAATACTTTCAGTTTGGATTCAAATGGAATTTGTCAGATGTCTTATTCTCTAAAATCGGTACAGAATTTTTCAATATAGCTGTAATACTTACTAATAGATGGACTAAAAGTTCATTGAGTTAATTTAATAAAATTCAATTTAAGCTGCCTGATTTTTAATTGATTCTGAAATAGTGCGACAACCAAAGTGTTTGCAGATTGCATCGAATGAAGTTCCGGAAAGTTAAATCGCATCATTTTTGGCGTCCTGATTCTCGAACACCAAGGCCTTTCACAATAAGCCATAATGCCATGGAAACTTCTCCAATAAAAGCGGGAAGCAAAACATAAGGAAAAAGATGTGCAGCCAGGTGAGGAAAAAGAAACCAACCAAGACTATTGATCAAATATCCTATCCCTGCCAAGGTGTATAAGATTCCTAAAAAGTTAGGAAGAAAATTTGATTTATAAATAAGGAATCCCGTAATTGGAAAATAAAATGCGAACAAAAACAGGGAGATGTTGTACCCCTGCGACTGCAGGTTTAGAAAAAATAACGAAAGTGTTTGTAACTGTTGAATTGAAAAGGTATTAAGATAGGCGCGATTGTGTAAAAGCAATAAAGGTGCAAGTTGGTTGAGAAGATTGACTGCCATAACTGCTGTTGCCACAACAGAGAATATTAATGCAAGCAGAGCAATATTTTTGATCACCGGCTTAAATAAAAAATAAAAAATGAGTGTCAAAAAAATGTTGCAAAGAATGCAAAAAAGGTCAGCAACAAAACCAAATCGATACATCTGTTCTGAAGCCAATATATTTTGAGCAGTAGTCATGGCATCACCATGTACAGTCAATCCTTCTCTGACAACAGCTTCAGCGAAACCACCCGAAATGATCACAATCAAGTAAAGTAATCCCCCTGCTCTTGCAATTTTATTATTTGAATTCATCACGTGGAATATTCTTTTTTTGCACCCTTCATTAAAAGCCATAACATAAACGCAAGTTCTCCGAGCTCAGCGGGTAAGGCAATTGGACTTTTTAGAACCATGTCTTTATATTGGGGAAACAAAAGACTCGTAAAGCTCAAGACCAGATAAAAGAATCCGTTGATGATGAGCCAGATGCCTAGAAATCGGGGTAGGAAGTGTGACTTGTAAACCAGAAACCCCAAAGGAAAAAGCCAAAGTCCCCAGAATGTTTCTAATATCAAAACTACATACTCGTTAATGTTAAGAAACAACATGGCGAAATCTTGTCTCTGATGAAGTTCGAATGTTTTCAATAGTTCGCCTTTAAAAATCATGAGGGACGTGATGCTGCAGGCTTCCATAAAAAAAAAGACAGGAATTTGGACAATCACCAAGGCCACCAAAAATTTAGCCTGGCGCTCGTTCACCTGTTTAAACATTCGATAAAAAACCAATACCATAAACACCCAAAGGATGCTGCTGAGAAGACTATTTATAGTGCCTGTTCGAAATAAAAATTCATTGGACAGGATGTTTTGTGCCGTGGTTACGGCATCACCCTCCGTATTAATTTTTGACGGGATATAAAACATGGCATAAAGCCCTGTCAGTATCCAAATCAGATACAGTACACCGGCAAATCTCGCGGTTTTTTTGAGATCAGTTAGTTTACTTTCCATTTGAATTCCAACTTTGTTCTGCCGTGTTGTTTACAGAATCAATTGTATTTTGATATTCCTTGAGTTTAATGTTCAGTTTTTGTTGGAATTCTTTTTGCGCTTCTATTTCTGAAGGAGTGGATGGCCGTGATGAGAATTCACGCAACAAGGTTGGTAAAATAATCAGCAAGAGAACAACAATAAGTCCGAATCCAAAACCAATCATCAGCAAACGGAACCTGCTGTTTATTTTTTTTGCATGTCCTTCTAATGTTTCTGACTTCTGTGTTTGTTGATTTTTCATTCTAGTTAATTTTTTTGTGTTACAATATGAATCGAATACTACTTTATTTTTTTTGCCTCTGCCTGTCTTCCGCCTTGATTCAAAATTGCTTTCGTTACTTTGCCTGAATCGTCTTTGACAAATTCAAATTCAGCATCATTTACTTTCGTAAAGAATTTATTTTCAGTGTCGGCAAAAATTTCAAATTTATCTTGTCCTGGAGCTTGTACGAAAATTCTGTCTTTCTCAATAGTGACCGAGAAATTCATTTCATTTGTAATTTCATATACACCCACATAAGTTTCCAATATTTTTCCGTTCACTTTTATTCCGTTTGAGTCCGGG
>JBGAWX010000060.1:0-14187 GCA_044227375.1 Saprospiraceae bacterium | reverse complement strand
CCTTGCAGATTCAGAATGCGCAGACTTGCATTTTTATCAAGTGCTTTATCTGCAGAAATTTGCAACATGCCGGTTGTTGGATTTGGATAAATGTTTAAATCTAAATTATCCTCCTGATCTGAGGTCCCTACAGTACCTATTACAATTTTGAAAAAATCTGAACCGAACCAACCCCCATGACCATCTTCTACTGTAAATAAAAATCCATCGATCTCCTGATCTTGTCCTGTATGATGATAGCTGAGTTTCCCATCGTCTATGTCTTTCTGTGAAAACTTTGAACCCACAACAGCTACAACACCATTGATCAGAAGATCACCATGTCCTGTCGGTGCCATCACCGTGTATATAAGTTCTGAAGGTCCATTGTCATTATCCTGAGATAATAAAAGATCCTTACCGATTCCTTTGGTTTCACCTTTATTCATTTGCAATACCAGATTGATCACTAAAAATGGATCATTGACGATAAGTTCAGAACAAATGTCCAAAGTATACGAACTAAAATCTGAAGTACCCTGATCATCACAAGCTGCTTCAAGTATCCAATCTCCCTTTTTGTCTTCTCCATTGAATTTACTCAAGGATTCAACAGGTCTTATGAGTTTAGCATTAATGGGAGGACAAGCATTTGATGGGTTGACCAAAGTATAGGTTCCATCATCATCAAAAGCACAATTAAATTCTCCTGTATTTCCGCAATGCTTATCAAAAAGCTTCACCCGGGTTCCTTTCGGACTTATAAGATTTAAACTCACATTAAAAACCTGATTTGAAGCCGCTTTAAAATTTCTGATATTGACATCGCTTATAATCCCGGCCTCACGAATCGGAGTAACCAAATTGGCAATGCGGTTTTGTTTGACATGAATCACATTACCCGGATATTCCACTTCGGCACAAGACTTATTGATCGTGTGAAAAGGAGTAGGAATCGTCGGACTTCCAAGGCCACATCGGTTGGTTGGAATAATTCTCCAGTAATACAATTTATTTTCATCAAATAAAAAATTCGGTTTGAATGTAGAACCTGTAATGCCACTCTGACTATAAATGGTTGTTGCTCCAAAAGCAGGTGTAGATGCAACTTCCAGTGTATAGCTCAGTGCATTGACACTTTGTACCCAGGAAAATTGAATGGATTGGTTAAGTCCGGACAAACCATCAGCCGGATATACGGTTTTCAAATCAGAATAATCAATACTTACCAGATCCATTTCTATCTCTTCACGTAAAGTGTCGCCGAGTGGTGTTACTGCGGCAATCACCAAACGATATATCCCAGAAGTTTTTACATCGCTGAAATCAAGATGCAAATTGCTCACTTCATTGACATCAATACTTGATTTGGCAAAATTGTATCTTGAATTATCGGGAAGTCCGCTTTCAATGAATAATTGCACATCACCACTCAGTCCTTTGGTCGCACAAGAACGTATTGAGATGTCCGTTTGGCTGGGCACGCAAAACTTTAAAGCATTCGGTGCAACCCCGAAAAATACTTTTGGAGTGGGTGCATTACGAATTCTGATGTCTGTGTCAGACAAATCAAAGAATATATTATCAGCAGCTTCAACCAATATTCTCGCGAAATTGAAATTGGCAAGAGTATCGGCAATATCTACCAATTCTTCACCATCATTTTCAGTGTTCATTGCTAATGGGATAAGCGCATTGGTATTCGCTTTATTCGGCATCAGGTAAATATTCACTTTTTGACAATTCACCAATGACTTGTCTGTATTGGCTACATTCCAATTTACTTTATTACAGATTCCTGCATATAATGTATCAGTTTGTGTGGTATTCGGATAGGTCACTGCAAAAGGACCGGCGGATTCTAGTGCTCTGAAATAAGTTTGCTTCCATGCAGTACCTCCCGCACCCGGATGATTGTCCCTCACATTGAATCTGAAATTTATTTCACGACTTACTGTTGGCAAAACTTCGGTCTTCTCAAAATTTGCATTGAATAAAATGGCATTCCACGCAGGCAGGACTCTGTTGGAATTAGGTCCCGGAAATAATGATTTAAATAACGGACCTTCACTTGTTGTTAATGGTTCACCGATATTAGGACCATACCCACCCGCGTCATATTGTTCCCAGTTGTACGTCAGATTATCATTTTCCATATCAGTTGCTCTCCCTTTAAGTTTGAGAGGCGTGCGTATTGGAATATAGAGTCCTGATGGAAATAAAATCTCAGGCTCAGGGTACGTATTTGTTGTCGCAGTTGTTTTACCGCATCGGCTGGCATCAAATTTTCTGGTATTGTTAATCATCTGTTCTACAGAACACGAATGAAAATAATTTGGATGGGGAAGCGGACTGGTTTCCACATTTAATGATCCGCACAATCCACTATAAGACATAATTGTCGTACCGCTACCTGGCTCATAAGATGTAGATGATTCATTTCCATTGCAATTTGAAAAAGTATGTGACGCAATATACTGATGACCCATTTCATGACATGTGATTCTTTGACTTACGTAAGCAATGTCTGAAGTGTACCAACAGGTAACACCGCCACCTTTATTTCCATTGCAGACACAACCTAAGAATGCAATACCTCCCACATCTGAACAACTGATTGTATAAACATGTCCTATATCATATGCTGCTGCTCCAACTTTTGCATTAATTAAATTGGTATTGATACCCAATGTCTGACCTCCTGAAGTAGGTTCCGGATATGGATCAATTGTCCCATCCAAATAAATCAAACGGTCATTAGTTCCAATGAGGTCCATGTGTACCGCAATGTCTTTTTCATAAACAGCATTGATATAGACCAGACTTGCTACCATTTTATCTATTGCAGTAGCGACACTTCCTCCACCTCTGCCTGGTTCAGATCCCCATTCACCTGTACAGGTCAATGCAAGACGATACGTTCTCAGTTCAACCGGAAGTCCGAGTATACCTGCACCGGTACGGGTTTGCAATTCATGTTTGGGATCGCTTGATTTAGGACTTTCTATTTTTGAAAACTCCTGTGTTCCGCAACTCATAGAAACAGGAAGATCCAGATTGAGATCTTTGGAATTGAATACACCAAACTGGTTTCCATTTTTTTTATCAATGGCTTCAATGACCACATCTCCATCGCTAGTCAAAACATAAGCCTGAAAGCTATACGGTGAAATGGACATTCTCATGTAATTCACTCCATCAGTTCCTTTATAAGATTTTATTTCAGGATATTTATCAGCCAACTCCTTCTCCATGACTGCAGATTCTGTAACATAAAACGTACGCATGCTACCATCAGTCCATGGTAATGTCACCGGTACTGCTTTAGCATGTAAAGATTCCGCAGGAACATGTTGCAACAAATAATTGCGAAATGCCTGTTGATTGAGCTGATATACTTTTAATCCGCTGATCTTGCTCCAATGGCTCTCGGATCTCAATTCTGCATGCTGAGGAACCAGGGACCAGAATTGATTTTGACCAAAGGACAAGCTTGAAATTGCCAAAAAGGCTGAGAAGAGTAAGGATCTTTTTTTCATAATTGTTTGATTACCTACAATAAAGAGATATAACGACAAAATTAGGCAAACGTTGACTAAGGCTCCCCATAATCTGCCGACTTTAGCCTGTATTATTTGATTTTTTCCAGAAATTCTTTTTCAGTCCAGATTTCGACGGTTCCAAGGGCTTTGGCTTTGGCGAGCTTTGATCCCGCATCCTCACCGACGACCAGGATGTTTAAATTGGAACTCACTGCGGATAGATTTTTAGCCCCTGCGCTTTCTGCCAAATCCTGGGCTTGCTTGCGGTCCATTTCCTTCAGAGTTCCGGTGAACAGTATGGTTTTTCCTGAAAGCGGTGCATCTTCCGACAATTGCCTGGGTTTGTCTTCATCAGTTTGGTACATGTTTACACCAAGGGCTTCCATTTCCTCAATCATTTTTACATTTTTGGAATCTGAAAAGAATGCCATAATGTTTTGACCCACTACCGGACCGACATCTTTTATAGAAGTGTAATTTTCAATTTTCCAATCTGCTAAATCGGGGACATACTTCAAATGTTCTGCGATCAGTTTGCTAACTTTTTTTCCAAGATGATGAATGCATAAACCGTGAAGCAGTCGATGTATTGGATTCTTTTTAGCTTTCTCGATGGAGTGTTTCAATTTTTGCGCAGACTTTTCCCCCATGCCATCCAGTTCTGCAATTGCTTTGTAATCCAGTCTGTATAGATCTGCCATATTTTTCAACCATCCCAATTCATAAAACCGTTCGACCAATGATTTACCGAATCCATCAATGTCCATAGCGTCTTTTGAAACATGGTGAATCAATCTCTGGACAATTTGTGCTTCGCACATAAAATTCGGACAACGCCAGGCTGCTTCATCCTCTTCACGCACCAACGTTGTTTTACAGACCGGACAATGTTTTGGAAAATGTATTGCTTTTTCTTTTCCTGATCTGAGTTCCGGAAATGCTTTTACAATATATGGAATGACATCCCCTGCTCTTTCCACTAACACCTGGTCCCCGTAACGAATGTCTCTTGAAATAATAAAATCTTCATTGTGCAATGAAACCGAAGAAACGATAACTCCTGCAAGTTGTACCGGTTCAATTTTAGCAACAGGAGTAATCGATCCGATTTTACCTACCTGGAATTCCACATTGAGCAATTTGGATGTCGCTTGTTTTGCCTGGAATTTATGAGCCACAGCCCATCGGGGATGATGTGAAGTATATCCGCATTTTTCCTGTAGATCCAATTCATTGACTTTTACGACAACCCCATCAATTTCATATTTGTAATGATCCCGTTTTTCAACCCATTGGTTTATGTAATGCAATACACCTTCGATATCATGACACACTTTCCGTTCATGCAAAGCGACTTTAAATCCAAGTGCATCGAGAACTTTCATCCAATCCGAATGACTGCTTTGCTTAAACATTGCATTTTTACCATTCAGATCTTCTGCATAAGATACCTGAAAAATAAATACATCGAGTCCCCTTGAAGAAGTTTCTGATGCATCTTTTACCCGCAGCACTCCGGTCGCTGCATTTCTCGGATTTGCCAACAATGCAAGGCCTTCCGTTTCGCGGTATTCATTGATTTTTTTGAACATGGATTTGCTGATCACCGCTTCACCGCGCAATTCAACTCTTCCTATGCCATAATCAGAAAATGCCGCTTTTAAAGGTACAGAACGAATGGTGCGTGCATTCGAAGTGATTTCCTCTCCTTTGGCACCATCACCCCGCGTAGCGCCGCGTACAAGAAAATCGTTTTCATAAATCAATGCAATACTTCCACCGTCAAATTTCGGTTCTGCAAAATAACTCAGTCCATCACCATGTTCCAATCCACATAATTTTTTTACCCTGACATCAAAATCTTTCAGATCATCTGCATTGTATGAATTTTCCAATGACAACATCGGACTGAGGTGTTCAACAGATTTAAATTCATCCACCAAATCGCTGGAAACCCTTTGAGTTGGAGAATCCTTTGTAATCCAATCCGGATGAGCATTCTCCGCTTTCTCCAAAATTTTATAAATCTGATCATACTCATAATCAGAAATCAAAGGATTGTCGTGCACATAATATTGCCATTCATGAAAACGGATTACTGATTTTAATTCTTCCAATTCCTTTTTATTGGAAATCGTTTTTTCTTTTAGAAAATCTTTGGTGAGTTTATTTAATTTGCTGGTTTCTTCTTTTGAATATTTCATGATAAGACATAAATCAGAGACCAAAGATAGGAAGGAGAGTTGTTAGATGGTAGTTGTGGGATGTTAGAAATAAATGCAATTTCGAATCGGTGTCAATTCTGAATTTATTCCAAATTGCAATTGACTTTGGTCAATTGATCGTATTTTCTAAATATGCCAATTCGATTGAGATTTCATTTCCATAGCGTATTTGGTAAACAGAGTTTACCGTTCACAACGACGCAGGCAAAGCCAACGCCGAACTGGGATTTTGAATCCTTCAATTACAATTGACTTTAGTCAATTGTTCGCATTTCCATAATAGGTCTTGGTACACTGAGTTTACCGTTCACAACGACGCAGGCAAAGCCTACGCCGAACTGAAGATTTTGAATCCCTCAATTACAATTGACTTTAGTCAATTGTTCGCATTTCCATAATAGGTCTTGGTACACTGAGTTTCCCATTCACAACAATGCAGGCAAAGCCTACGCTGAACTGTGGATTCTGAATCCCTCAATTACAATTGACTTTAGTCAATTGTTCGCATTTCCATTATATGTCTTGGTACACTGAGTTTCCCATTCACAACAACGCAGGCAAAGCCAACACCGAACTGTTGATTTTGAATCCTTCAATTACAATTGACTTTAGTCAATTGTTTGATTAAGTTTAATAGCAAACTAAATTACTCCGGTTCAAATCCCAACACCAAACTAAACTTGGTGTAATCTTTCCAAGAAGTTGTTGCAGGATTTAACCAGGGCTTGTCAAATCCGATGCCGTAATCAAAACCGAGTAAACCAAACATTGGAAGAAATACTCTTAATCCAACTCCTACAGATCGTTTCAGATCGAAAGGATTGTATTCGCTGAATGAATTCCATGAATTGCCTCCCTGTGCCCAGATGGCACCGAAAATGGTAGCACTCGGATTTAATGAAAGCGGATATCTTAACTCCATAGTGAATTTATTGAAGATCGTTGCATCTTCCGGATTTTCATTCAATCGTCTTTGTTCTACTGTTTTTGCTTTTACATCTTCAACTTCATATCCACGCAATGCAAAAATATCGCGACCGGTCACAGTGAAGGATTGATTGTTTAATCCGTCTCCACCCAATACAAATCTTTCGAATGGAGGTGCTTTTAATTTTTCATTGTAATAACCAAGGATACCAATTTTTGCATTGAATGATAACACCAGTTTATCGACGAGATTGAGATACCATTCCCCGTCAATTCTCCATTTGTGATATTCTACCCAGCGATATTTTTCACTGATACCAAGGGTGTCCGGATTCCATCCGGATCTGAATAATGAATATGGCGGAGTCAGCTGAACAGATAATGATAACCGGGATCCTGATCTCGGAAACAATGGATCAGAAACTGTTGAACGGATGAATGTAAATTTTGAGGAGATGTTATAAAAATCTCCATTATCCACCGGAGTTGAACCTGCATAGAACCCTGTATAATTAGTCAACCGGATTCGTTCAAGATTTAATGATGCAGATACCGCGAAGTTGTCATCAGGCCAGGTCAATTGCGAACCCAATGTACCGGATCCTCTTAATATACTCAATCGACCTCCGGAAGAAGTTCCGTAAGCCGAATTATCTATCAAGCTGTATATGCCACCAATTGATAAAGATGTTGGTCGCTTTCCGCCCAACCAGGGTTCCGTAAATGAAAAATTATAAGATTGGTAATACCTTCCATTGGTTTGTGCACGAAGCGATAATTTCTGACCATCTCCTTGTGGCAATGGACTCCAGGAAGATTTTTTGAAAAAATTACGCGTTGAAAAATTATTAAATACCACACCCAATGTGCCAATCAATCCAAATGCACTCCATCCTGCTGACAATTCCAATTGATCCGAAGGTCTTTCTTCAACCGAGTATTCAATATCAACCGTTCCTCTTTTCGCATTGACCGGTGTATTGATGCCTAATGATTCCGGATTAAAATATCCCAAAGCCATGATTGCCCTTTGTGAACGAATGATATCAGAGCGGCTGAATTTTTGACCAGGCCTTGTCCGAAGTTCACGTCGTATTACATGCTCATGGGTTCTGTCATTTCCTTTGACAATTACTTTATCAATAGTTGCCGGTGGTCCTTCGGTAATCCGGATTTCAATATCCACAGAATCATTTTCTATTGCAGTTTCAACGGGTTCTGCTCTGAAAAACAAATACCCTTCATCCATGTACAAACTGCTGACATCTCGTCCATCCTGTGCAAAACTCAACCTCTTCTGCAGCAATTCCTGGTCGTACACATCACCTTTCTGAATTCCCAATATGTTTTTTATATGCTGTTCTGGATATAATGAATTTCCCTTTATGCTGATGTTTCTGAAATAAAATCGATTGCCTTCATGCACGTTGATGTGAATTCTGATTCTGTCTTCAGAACTTCTCCAAATTGAATCTCCCAGTATTGTTGCATTGCGGAATCCAACACTATTGTAATAGGCTATGATATTCTCTTTGTCTTTCTCAAATTCTTCTTCCTGGAATTTTGACTTGCTCAATATTTTCCAGACCCTTTTGGTTTCTTTCATCTGTTTTCTCAACTTTCTTGCACTGACCTGGGTATTACCTGAAAACGTGATGTTTGAAATTTTTACTCGATTTCCTTTTATAATTTCAATCAAAAGTTTTATGGTATTTGGTTTTTTATCATCAGGCAATTCATGAATGACAACTTTAGTATCGAGATAGCCCTTTTCATAATAATATTCCTGAATGTTATTGATTAATGCTTCATGGATCTCTCCGGTGAAAACTGAATTTTTAGGAAGGTGATTGGCAACAATTGCGTTCAAGTCCTCGTGAGCTGATTTTTTGACCCCTTTATAAGAATGCGTAGAATACCTTGCCTTTTCCTGTACCCTGATTTCAAGGCTGATTACATCCGCAACCTGGTTGCTCATCAATATTTCCACCTGGGTAAATAGCCTTTGCTTGTAAATGGCTTTGATGGCGTTGGGGATATCTGGTCCTGGCACCACTATTTTTTGGCCTACACGCAATCCGGAAATACCAATAATTGCTTTTTCATCACTGAACTCATTACCTGTGACTTTGATGCCTGAAATCTCATAAGTTTTGTTGTTATAATCCAGGAATTGTTCCTGCTGCGCCCTAGTGTTCAGGGAGTTCAGGAATAATCCTGTAAGGCAAAGGATGATTTTATTCATAAGCTCTTTTCAGATATAAGTTGTATTAACGAAACTGGGCCGAATGGCATTGTGGCCGCAAAGGTAAGGCTTTTTGATAAGGGAAGAAGTCCAAGCGGTTAAACGGGAAAACAGAAATAGCAAATCGGTTTTTTTCACAACTCAATTCAGTAAAATAAATGCATTCAATATAAGAAAGAGCTTAGACAGGAATCCGCGTTGCATTGCCGAAAATCCATAATTTCAGTGTTCCTTGCCATTACCGTTGCTCATCCTTAGTATCAGAGGCCATCCCGGCCTGTCCGGCAGTTCGTGGTGTGATTTGATCCGAAGTTTTACCAAACCGCCTTTGCCTTTTTTGATAGTCTATGATCGCATCATACAGGTGTTGTTTTTTGAATTCAGGCCAGTATATCGGCGTAAAATGGAGTTCGGTATATGCAAGTTGCCACAAAAGAAAATTCGAAATGCGATGCTCGCCACTGGTACGTATAAGGAGCTCGGGATCTGGAATTCCGGCTGTACTCAGATAATTTGAAAACCGGTCTTCATCAACAGGTAAGGCCAATTCACCGGCTTTGGATTGTTCGGCAATCCGATTTACAGCAGAAATAATTTCCCATCTCGAACTATAATTTAGGGCCATCACCAAATCCATTCTTGTGTTATTCCTTGTTTGCTCGATGCCACTGATCATTGCAGCTCTCGTACTTTCAGGCAGCTTGGACAGGTCCCCGATGACTCTTAGGCGGATGTTGTTTTTTTGCAATGTGGCCAATTCAGCTTTAAGTGTTTCAACCAATAGGCTCATCAGTCCGGTCACTTCCATTTCAGGACGATTCCAGTTCTCCGTCGAAAAGGCATATAAAGTAAGATATTGAATACCCAACTCCGCGGATGCTTCCGTGATCTCCCGCACAGTCTTGACACCATGTTTGTGGCCATAAAGTCTGGGCATGCCTTTTAATTTGGCCCAACGGCCATTGCCATCCATGATAATGGCAATATGCTTGGGCAAATTACCTGCATCAATCCCGGGTACCACCAGTCTTTCCATAAATTTCGTAAAGTTAATATATACGACAACTTCCAAAAACCTCTAAATCTTTAAGCGTTTCTATGGGAATTTGAAAGAGAATGTCTTTATTTTGTTGTTTAAATTGCAAAAATTAAAATGTTATACCGGTTGATTCTCAGCTTTTTGACGGCATTTCTTCTGACCTATCTGATCATACCTTCCATAATCAATATCGCCAAGAAGAAAATGCTTACTGACGATCCTGATGAACGGCGAAGTCATAAGCGGAGCATTCCAACTCTAGGCGGTATCGGCATTTTTGCTGGTGTGGTTTTTTCAATTGTATTGTGGACCCCATTTAATGTATTCGGTGATCTTCAATATATTCTTTGTGCTTTCATCATTATTTTTCTTATCGGTGCGAAAGACGACATCATTCCTTTGACCCCTTATAAAAAAATGCTGGGACTTATTCTTGCTTCCAGCATACTCGTTTTTAAAGCCAACATTCGGATTACAAGTTTCTATGGTATTTTTTATATCGATAGCCTTCCCTATTTCTGGAGCATCCTCATCTCACTCTTTACCATCATCGTCATTGTGAATGCTTTTAACCTGATTGATGGAATCAATGCATTGGGTGCCAGCCTTGGTATACTCATTGCCACTACGTATGGTGCCTGGTTTTATCTTGCGGATCAGGTTGTTTTAAGTATCATTTCATTTGCACTGGTTGGTTCGCTCATAGCATTTTTAAAATTCAATCTCACTCCAGCAAAAATATTTATGGGGGATACCGGTTCTTTACTGATTGGAATGATTTGCTCCATACTCAGCATTAGTTTTATCGAACTATCCTATAATGAACCGAATCCACTTTATAAAATTCTTGCACCACCTGCGGTTGCCATTGGAATTTTATTTGTACCCTTGTTTGATATGCTTCGTGTTTTTTTTGTCAGAATTTTTTCGGGAAAGTCTCCTTTTACTGCCGATCGTCAACACATACATCATTTGATGCTGGATGCAGGTTTGAATCATTTACAAGCCACGGGAGTATTGATCGCACTGAATGCAATAGTATTGCTCACAGTAGTAAAATCACAAGCGATTGGAAATTTATTTTTGCTACTCATCATCATAGCTTATGGACTTACATTAACAGGTGTCTTACTCTATATTAAGAAATCCAAATCCCTGGTTTCAAATGATGTTCTATAAAATTCTTTTGATCTTTCTAGGTGGAGGTCTGGGGAGCGTGAGCAGATATTTAATTGCATTTTATCTTCATTCCGGTACGGCTAAATTTCCAATTGCTACGTTCATAGCCAACATCATCAGTTGTTTTATACTTGGGGTTTCTTATAAATATTTTAAGATTGACGAATCGCAATACTGGATTTGGTTTTTTGTCATGATCGGTTTTTGTGGTGGCATGAGCACGTTTTCTACATTTACTGCAGAAAATTTTCAACTGTTGCAACAATCACAATTCGGGATTTTTGCGCTCTACACACTGATCAGTTTTGCATTTTGTCTTTTGTTTTTTTGGTTGGGAATAAGATAAGTCAATAATGAAAAGTAGGAAGCGATGTCCACCTACCGGAAGGGCAGGAGTAAAAATAAAATTAAATGAAGAATTTATTCCCTGCAGAAAGAATGGATTCGGAGACCCAAAAGAAACATTATGCTACGTTAAATAAAGAATTGGATTGTTGAATTATCATTTTTCATGTTAATAAGCGTCGTGTCATTTCAATACTAATTTTGTCCTTTAAAGAGTCCCTTCCTCAAGGTAATTTTTACAACACAACCATTGAATCAAAAAATAAAATACTCGAGTTACCTTTCACTATTGATCATACTTGCATTTACAAATGGGCATTCTCAAACCAGTTCGTTGCGATGCGTTTCCATTCCAATGCAGGACAGCATTTCTTTGAAAGACAGTTTGCTAATTGCACCAAATTCCATTTCTATTTATTCGATTGCACATCCCGGATCAGAATATGCTTTTACTTACAATGAAAAAAAACAAATCCTTGTAATTTCAAACCCCGGGACTTCAGATTCCATCAGAATTTGTTACCGGGTATTTCCCTTTTCACAATCTACCCATTATTTTCTTTTTGATACCGTCATACGTCAGAATCCATTGCGTCCGGATTATGCAGATCCTGCGTATGAAGTTAAATCCGCCAGGGAATGGTGGTACAGTCCCGGAATAAATTACTCAGGTAATTTCACAAGAGGTCTGAGTACCGGCAACAGCCAATCGCTGGTTCTCAATTCCAGTCTCAATCTTCAACTCAGTGGAGATCTAGGTGATGGATTTACTCTACTGGGTGCAATATCCGACAATCAGATTCCTATACAGCCTGAAGGAAACACCAGGCAGATTCAGGAATTCGATCGCTTGTTTATTAAGTTGTCCAAAAAAAAT
The DNA here is from genome assembly GCA_044227375.1 of Saprospiraceae bacterium. Classification (GTDB taxonomy): domain Bacteria; phylum Bacteroidota; class Bacteroidia; order Chitinophagales; family Saprospiraceae; genus Vicinibacter. Next base: position 1,829 of record JBGAWX010000060.1, on the reverse strand, counting down.
CAACATCTCACGGCAGGTGATTTTGAAATCGGAAGGCCAACCGGATATTTTATGAACTATTATAAAAAAAATAAAGGTGGACTTCTAGAAACACAGCATGCATTGAATTCATGGAAACTTGAAAACAAAGCTGCCTTTGCCATATCAAAAGGAAAATCAAACCGGCTCCAGTTGAAAACTCAAAATGGAAATCAGGGTCCTTATCGTTTGTTTGGAAATAACAATGAACAATTTATCATTCTACTTGCCGGCAGCGAAAAAGTCTGGATCGATGGAGAATTGCTGCAACGGGGAGAAGATGCTGATTACAGTATTGATTATAATCTTGCGGAAATCCGGTTTACCTCAAAACGAATTATCTCAGATGTTTCCCGAGTGATTATAGAATTTGAATATCTCGATCAGAATTATACCAGAAGTCTGAGTGTATTGCAATCCTCCCTTCAAAAAAATAATATTCAAGCCTATTTTAATTTTTATAATGAACAGGATAGCAAAAGTCCGGCAGTCGAAGGCGATTTGGATTCTCTAGATAAAATCATTCTGTCCCAGAGTGGTGACGATTTGAAGAACGCTGTCCGTAGCGGAGTGACGAAAGCGGGAAGTAATTTCAACATCAATAGAATTTATTACAGAGAACGCGATACGATAGTTTTAATCAATGGCTCTGTTGTTACGTTCAAATATTTGCTTTATGATCCCAATGCCGACAGCACTGCATTGCAAGTTGGTTTTTCAGAAGTCCTGCAGGGAACTGGTCAATACATTCTCAAGCTCAGTACAGCCAACGGCCGCGTTTATGAATGGATTGCCCCGGATCCTTTGACAGGAAAAAATTCAGGCAACTATGAACCCGTGGTTCCCTTGATTGCACCTCAACAACATGTTATGTTGACAGGAGGATTAAACTGGCAGGGCAAAAACAATCTGAAAGCAGGAATCGAACTGGCTTTATCCTCATTAGATAAAAACAGGTTATCCAATCTTCAGGATGATGACAATACCGGAATTGCATTCAAGATTCAAAGTGCTTCACCAAGATTTCTATTTATGGATTCTTTTATTTCATTTCAGGCTGACGTCTATTATGAATTCAATCAAAAGCATTTTACTGCAATCAATCCATATCGTTCGGTAGAATTTTCAAGAGATTGGAATATCAGTTCTCAAACCGGATCAGAAGATCATCTTCCAAAATTTAAACTCATGACAGGGGTCGGAAAGCATTTACAATTGGAATACGAGCATACCGAATTCTTACGATCTATCGGTTTTAACGGGCAAAAACATTTGGTAAATGCAATTTGGTCTGATTCGTTGACAAGAATTCAATTCTCCTATGATTACTTAAAAAGTAAAGACGATTTTGAAAGTTCGAAATATTTGCGACCCCATTTTCTAATCCATAGAATTCTTTCACCAACCTGGCAACTTCAGATTAAAGGATCACGTGAACGAAACGAAAGAAAATTAAACCAGATGGATTCCATTTCCTTGTCCAGTTTTTATTTTGACATGCTGGAAGCCGGGATCACAAAAAATGCTGAGAAAAATCTCAAATTGACACTCAATGCAAAACACAGGATCGACTACTTACCCTTTGGTAATGATTTTTCAAAATATTCTACTTCCGATGAACTTGTGTTTGAAGGGAGTTTGCAGAATGAACGAGCAGGAAATTTCAATATCAAGATGAGTGGCAAGAACATCAGTTATTCAGAAGACAAGCTCAATGATTCCCTTGGTAAAATATATTTCCTTGGTGCCTTGGATCACCAGATCAGTTTATTTAATAAATTCATCAATCTTAAAAATTACTACGAATTGCA